>DATEXK010000060.1:0-4124 GCA_035257065.1 Gaiellaceae bacterium
GGCGGGCGGAATCACTGCTGCGCGGAACAAGTTCCGCTCCGCGACGAAAGAGCGCAGCGCACCAAGAGGCGCACGGGCTGTTTCTTCGTGGCGCCTAAGGGGATACACGCGGCGATGTCTCTCGCGCTCGTCTTTGTGCTCACGGCTGCGTCGATTGCGGCCGCTGTGCTCTCGCTTGCCTACGCGCTCGCTCGGCGCTGACGCCGGGCACACGCTGTTCGACCTATAGTCCGGCCCCGTGGCAGGGATGAAGCCCGATGACATCTACGAGCTGACCGGCGTCGGCGACCCGCGCATCTCCCCCGACGGGAGTCGCGTCGCCTACGTCGTCTCGACGGTCGATCGCGACTCGAACGAGTATCGGAGCGCCGTCTGGGTCGCAACGCTCGACGGCTCGGAGGAGCAGCGCTCCTTCACCGCCGGCGAGAAGAACGACACGTCTCCGCGCTGGTCGCCCGACGGGCGCTGGCTCGCATTCGTCTCCAACCGAGGCGACGAGAAGGCCCAGGCGCAGATCTACGTCATACCCGCGGTGGGCGGCGGTGAGGCCCGCAAGCTCACCGACCTGAAGGAGAGCGTCGCCGACGTCGTCTGGTCGCCGGACTCCACACGCCTCGCCTTCACCTCTCGCGTGCGAGACGAGGCGTACGAGGAAGAGGAGGAGCGCAAGCGGAAGCCGCGGCGTTTCACGCGGCTGTTCCACAAGCTCGACAGCGTCGGCTGGGTCGGCGATCGGCGCAGACATGTATTCGTCGTCGACCTCGAGGGCGGCGAAGCCCGGCAGCTCACCGATGGCGACTGCGAGGACGGCGCACCCGCCTGGTCGCCCGACGGCAAGCGGCTCGTCTTCGCCGCCATGCGTGGCGAGCGCTGGGACGCCGAGCTGATCAGCCGCCTGTACGTGATCGCCGCCGACGGCGGCGACCCGGTGCAATTGACGGGTGACGAGGGATCGTACGAGACGCCCGCGTTCTCTCCCGACGGCGCCCGGATCGCGTACCGCTTCGGCGTCGAGGACGGCACCAATCCTCACCACACGCAGATCGGCGTCATGAACGCGGACGGCACAGGCGCGACCATCCTGACCACGTCGCTCGACCGGCAATGCGCACCGCACCCGGAGTACCGCGAGCCGATCTGGGACGGCGACCGCATTCTCTTCACGATCGAGGACGGCGGGAACGTCCACGCGTACGTCGCGGCCGCGGACGGATCGACGGAGCCCGAGCGTCTCGTCGGCGACGAGCTCACCGTCTTCGGCTACGACATGCACGACGGCGAGCTCGTGTACGTCGCGTCGACACACACCACGCTGCGCGAGTTGTACGGCGCCGGCGGCCGAAAGCTGACGAGCGTCGGCGATGCCTTCACCGGCGGACGCAAGCTCGTCGAGCCGGAGCGGTTCACCGCGATCTCGCAGGACGGCTACGAGGTCGACGCATGGATCGTCAGGCCCGCCGGGTTCAAGAAGGGGAAGCGCTACCCGACGCTGCTGAACATCCACGGCGGCCCCTTCACGCAGTACGGCACCGCCTTCTTCGACGAGATCCAGGTCTACTCCGGCGGCGGGTACGCGGTGGTCTTCTCGAACCCGCGCGGCGGCTCCGGCTACTCGGAGGAGCACGGGCGTGCGATCCGCGGGCCGGTCGGCGACGCAGGGCCCGGCTGGGGCACGCGCGACTACGAGGATCTGATGGCGGTCGTCGACACGGCGATCGAGACGTTCGACTTCGTCGACCCCGAGCGCCTCGGCGTGATCGGCGGCTCCTACGGCGGCTACATGACCTCGTGGATCATCGGCCACACGAACCGGTTCAAGGCCGCCGTCTCGGAGCGCGCCGTCAACAACCTCGTGAGCATGTTCGGGTCGAGCGACGTCTTCTGGGTCTTCGAGCGTCAGTTCGGTGGACCGCTGTGGGGGAACGTCGACGCGTATCTCGAGCGCTCGCCGTCGACGTACGCGAAGGACATCGAGACGCCCGTGCTCGTGCTGCACTCGGAGCAGGACCTCCGCTGCAGCATCGAGCAGGGCGAGCACCTCTTCAACACGCTCCGCCTGATGGGCAAGGAGGTCGAGATGCTGCGTTTCCCGGCCGAGAGTCACGAGCTCTCGCGCGCAGGGTCGCCGATCCACCGCGTGCTGCGTTTCGAAGCGATCTTAGAGTGGTTCAATCGCTTCGTTTAGCTTCGCTTTAACTCGCTTCACGGGGGAAACCATGTTTCCCCCGTGGGCCCCCTTCTTCCGCTGCCGGTGACACGGGGTCACCGCTGCGCGGAACAAGTTCCGCTCCGCGACGGCTTACCAGCTGTCCCAGTGCACCATCGAGTCGAGCGGCTTGCGCTTGCCCGGCTTGAAGTCCGTGCCGATGGTGTAGGCGACGGGGATCAGCCCGACCTGCGTGACCTCCTCGTACGGGATGCCCACGATCTCGGCGACCTCGCGCTCGTGCATCAGGTGGAACGACGTCCAGACGGTGCCGAGGCCCCGCGAGCGCGCCGCGAGCATGAAGCTCCACGCGGCAGGGATGATCGAGGCGAACATCGACGAGACGAGCGCGTTCGGCTTTCCCTCGTAGCGCCCCAGCACGCAGGGGATGACGTGCACAGGAACTTCGTGGATGTGCTCGGCGAGGTGTACTACCGCGTCTTCGATGCGCGCGCCCTGCCCCTCGCGCGGGCCGCCGCGCTCGAGATACGGGTAGGCGACGTCACGCCAGATCTCCCCGATCGCCGCACGCTTCTCGGCGTCGGTGACGACGACGAAGTGCCAGTTCTGCGCGTAGCTCGCGGTCGGCGCCTGCTGCGCGAGCTGCAGGCACTCCTCCAGCACTTCGCGCTCGACCGGCTTCGTCAGGTCGAGCCGCTTGCGGACGGCGCGCGTCGTCGAGAGCAGCTCATCGGGCGTGAGGTCGAGTTTCACCGCGTGATCATTGCATGCCCCTTCCCCCGGCGGAGCCGACACGCCCAGCCGACGGTCAGGCCGACTCGCGAAGCTCCTGCTCGGCGCGCAGCCAGTCCTCGATGTCGCTTCCGCCGTACGCCGAGATGTGGATCTCGTACGCCCGGCGAGCGATCGCCTCGGGCGAGATCTCGTGTTCGGTGCCGAGCTCGGCCTCGTCCTGCGCGACCGGCGCGGTCTCAACGTCTGTCATCTCGCCAACCTCCATGTCCGACCTGCGGTGTGCACAAACGCTCCTACGCGCAAGGTAGGCCGATCCGCCGGCGATTCGGTTCGACAAGTGGAGAACGTTCTTTCTCGATCTGGAGATCGCCGCGAAGTGCGGCGCGAGGAACTCGACGCAGGATGCCGTCCGTCGACAAGAATGCCGCCATGACCACCTTCCCCGAATCCCACAGCGACCTGCTGGACGGGCAGGTCGCATCGCTCGCAACGATCGACGATGACGGCTTCCCTCAGGTCACCGAAGTGTGGTTCCTCCTCGACGAAGGCGAGCTCAAGCTCTCGCTCAACACGTCGCGCCGCAAGACGACGAACCTCACCACTCGTCCGCAGTGCAGCCTGTTCCTCCTCGACCTCGCCAACCCGTACCGCTACCTCGAGATTCGAGGCACCGCCCGCATCGTGCCCGACGACGACTACACGTTCGCCGCCAAGGTCGGCGCGAAGTACAACGCCGACCTGAAGGTCCACGACCAGCCCGGTGAGAGCCGAGTCGTCGTAACGATCGACCCGGTCAAGATCCACCCGGTCGATATGACCTAGCGCTTCGCTACGCTCGCTTCACCGGGGAAACCAGTTTCCCCCGTGCCCCCCTTCTGATTCCGCTATCGGCGAAGCGGAGTCACTGCTGCGCCGAACAAGTTCGGCTCCGCGACGGTTCCGCAACGGAAGCCGACGCGAAAATGGGCGAGTAGCGAAGCTAGGCTGTGGCCTGGGCCCCGTAGCTCAGTGGATAGAGCGGCAGACTTCGAATCTGCGCGCGGTGGTTCGACTCCACCCGGGGCCATAGCGTTGTGGTTGACACAACAGAGTCGCTGCTCGCGAGTGCTTTCTGGTGCCCGGTCGCCTCGAGCGCCGAATCAAACCGCTTCAAGGTTACGGACGGGCGATCCGCAGCATTGAGGTCGGCGTAGACTCGGATCAGCTCGCGACTACCGCGGTC
>DATEXK010000061.1:0-4733 GCA_035257065.1 Gaiellaceae bacterium
CTTCAGATGGCGATCGACCGCTGCTCCGTTCCCTGGACCGAAAGCGGAACCTCTCCCGCCTTCACGTACAGCTGCAGCGGCACGACGTCTTCCGTTCTCGCCTCGCAGGCGGTGATCGGCTTGAACCTTCCGCTCTCCAACTTGTCGTCCCTCGCCGCCGGGATCACCGATCACCTCCGCGTGACGCTGACACTTCCGTCGTCGGCACCGAACACGATGCAAGGCCTTTCGTCGACGCTCGACTACACGTTTGTCGGTATCCAGCGGGCCGGCACGAACAAGTAGCTCAGCGGAGCCGGTGACGACGATGGAACATCCAGACGACAACGTGCGGGCGGCGACCCTGGCCGCCGTCCGCACGGCGTTCTTCTTCGTCGTTCCGGCGTGTGTCGCCGCGATGCCGTTCCTGGCGGCCTCGCTGCGGCTCACTCCTCTCCTCGTCGTCGACGGGCTGCTGCTCACGGCGTCGGCGTCGCTGGCCACTCGCGCCGGACTGCGGCCGATGTTGCGTGCCGCGGGGACGGCCGCAGTGGCACTTGCCTGTCTCGCCTTCGTCCTCGGGGGAGTGCTGCCGCGGTTCGGGATCTATCGACCTGTGACGGTGTTCTCGAACAGCATGAGACCGAGCTTCAGTGCCGGCGACATGATCCTCGTGACGCCGGAGCGGACGAGCGACGTTCGCATGGGCGACGTCATCACCTACGCAATCCCGATCGGGGATAGGCATACCGAGTCCCATCGCATCGTCAAGATCATCACGCGGGGCGCGCATCCAGTCGTCGTCACCAAGGGAGATGCGAATGCCGAGCTCGATCCCTGGGATGCGAAGCTCACCGGCTCGTCGGTCTGGCACTATCGCGCGCGCATTCCCTACCTCGGTTACGCGGTCATCGCGCTGCGCATGCCGTTCGTGAGGGTGCTCTGCCTGGTGATGCTCCCTCTGCTGCTTGCGGCGGTCTTCCTCGCGCGCATCTGGGGCTACCGGCTCGTTCGAATCGAGGATCGCAATCATGCACGCGCGATCTAGGCTCACCGCGCTCGCGACGATCGTCGTCATCGGAGGCCTGCTTGCGACGGTCGCTCACGCTTCGTGGGCATCCCAAGCGATCGCCGGGCCTCTGACGGTCTCGGCGGGAACAGTCACTGCGCCCAGTGGACTCGCCGCGGCTCGCAACTGTGTCCGCAACGGCCACGACTGGGTGAGGCTGACCTGGACGGCCACGCCATCGACTTTTGCCGACGGCTACGAGATCTTCCGCGCAACGGGAGCCGGCCCATCCGTCTCGATCGCCACCGTCTCGGGCCGAGGCACGGTCACCTACACCGACAAGACCGTCGCCTTCTCGACGAGCTATTCGTACACCGTGCAGGCGAGCTACCAGGGTTGGCGGAGCATTGCCTCGAACGCGGCGCGGATCACCACGCCGAACAACCGGTGTCGGTGAGCACCGGACGCGCGGGTCAACGATCTGCCCAGAACCGCACGGAGACGTGCTTCGCTAGACCGCGAGCGACGCCTGCTCGAGCTGCGGCTTGACGTCGCTGATGAACAGCTCGAGTGAGCGCCTCGCTTCGTCGAAGGTCATGTCGCCGGTCGGAAGCTGGAGCACGATGTAGTCCGTGAGCCCGGTCTCGAGGATCGCGGCGAACCGCTCGGCGATCTGGTCGGGCGTGCCGGCTCCTGCGGCGACGGCCTCTTCCATGTGCGAGAGGATGCCGCGCAGCGGGGCGAGTGCTGCGTCGCATTCTTCCTCGGGCAGCACGAGATGGTCGTAGCGGTGCACGTTGTGTGCGCGCCGCGTCAGGCCGTCCATCCCGCGGCGGGCGACGTCGAGCGCCTCTTTCTCGGTCGGTGCGATCGCGATCAGCATCGTGCAACCGACTCGTGGTTGCGCATCCGGGCCGTCGACCCGAATCGTGTCGCCCTTGTGCTTGTGCCAGGTCTCGACGTACAGGTCGTACGCGCGCTGGTCGACCGGGCCGGCGAACATCAGGTTCATGCCGTGGCGGCCCGCCGTCACCGGGCTCCCCGGGTACCAGAACGGGATCGGGCTCTGGACGGGCTTCGTGGAGAGCGGCATCGTCGGGAAGTCGTAGTACGCGCTGTTCGCGCTCGAGATCTCGCCCGTTGCGAACGCCTCGCAGATGATCGCGAGCGTGTCCTCGAAGCGCTGCTTCGACTCCGGCCAGGTGTTGCCGAACCAGTAGTGCTCGATGGGCGCGACCCCGCGACCGACGCCGAACTCGAGGCGACCGCCGGTGAGCTGGTCGACGACGCACATGTCCTCGATGAGCTGGACCGGGTGGTGCAGCGGCAGCAGCTTCACCATCGGGCCGAGCCGGATCTGCTTCGTGATCTGCGAGGCGGCCGCGATGAAGACCTCCTGGTTCGGCGCCATGCACAGGTCGGAGCCGTGGTGCTCGGCGAGGTGGTATCCCGCCAGGCCGGCTTCGTCGGCGAGCTTGATCAGCTCCAGCCGATCCTGGAACAGGCGGCTCGTCGCCGTGCCCGGAATGTCCTCGATGTGATCGAAGATCCCGAAGGTGGGTGTCGCCACGATGAAGCGTCCTCTCGGTTGGCGTCGTCGTCTTGCGGATTTAAGCCGATCAGCCCCGGATGACCGCTCCGCTACCCGTGACGTCGCACGAATCAGGAGACCTTCGCGCAGATCGCACAGGCGGTGACGCCCCAGAATGCGCCGCTCGCGGTGTCTTTGCTGCCCGGCGCGCCGGTGTCCCCCTCGGCGCCCGTGTCGCCCTTCGGTCCGACGGCGGCCACCGACGCGGGCAGCTTGCCCGTTGCGTCGAGCGGCGGCAGCATGCCCGGAGTCGGCGTGCGCGACGCCTTGATCTTGTTCACCTGGAGTGCGTTCTGGAGGTCGTGGCGAGCGACACACACGAGTCTGACAGGGGCAGAGGGAGGAATCGGGCTCGCCTCCGCCGGATTCCTCCCTCACGTACGACTGCGCTACCGAACCTGCCTCACCCCGGGAGAGGAACGCCTTCTTCGGTGAAGGCCGGGGCCACGTACGCGGCGCCGGGGGTCCCACCGATTGCAAGTAGGCGGCACGCCTCGGCGCCGGTCGTGATCTTGCGTGTCGCGTGGGGTGCCACGCGGGCGAAGACGCCCGGCTCGAGCTTGAACTCCTCGCCGCCGACGTGCAGCGTCGCCGAGCCGGCGAGCAGGGTGTAGACCTCTTCCTGGCCGTCGTCCGAGTGGTCGTGCTCCGGGAAGTGCTCGAAGTTCGGCGGGAAGTTCTCGACCTGCATTCCGAACGCCGTCACACCCAGTCCCGCCCTTGCGCGGCAGAAGCCGCCGCCGTTCGGCGTGTCGAACTCCTCGACGCGCTTGACCGTCACATCCGACATCTCGTCCTCCTCGTCGTTGGGCCTCTCGCGCAGTAGACGAACGGGGCGGCCGCGAATCGACAGTGACTTGCGGTCGGCGACGATTGCCGACGGCGACCGCAGCGCCAATCACAGGCCGATCTCGAGCCTGGTGGAGCGCACGCCGACGTTCCCGGCGGTGTCGCGTACGCGCACGGTGAGGACGTATGAGCCCGGCGCCGCATGCCATCCGTGTACGAGGAAGAAGTGGTACGTGCCGCATGACGGAACGTGGTTCTGCGTCGTCGCCGAGGTGTAGACGCTGTCGAACGGGCGGGCAGGGAGCGCATCCCGGAAGTCGGACGCGACCGTCCAACGACCGGCCAGATGCGGGCCGGATACGCGCCACTCGACGAGTGCAGGTGTGACCGGCTTGTCGTTCCACGGCCGTGGAACGGGGAGCGGTGTCGTGTCGTACGCTTCGGCGACGAGGTCGACGCTTGCGCCGTGCCGCTCGATGCCGACGCTGCCCACGACCGGCCGCGTGTTGTCGCGGTAGGGCGTCATCCCGTCCTTCCGGAGCGGGTTCACGTACGTCGAGCCGTGGCGCTCGGCGAAGTGGACGTGTAGCCATGGCGCCTCGACCCGTCCGATGACCGTTCGGTACGCCACGGCGTAGCCGGAGTCAACGACCGGGACGACGTGCCAGTACTCGAATGTGACATTGCCGCTCCGAACGAGGAGGACGTCACTCGGGTGCAGCGGGTGGCGCGCGACCCACCCCGAGATGGTGGCGTAGACGGGGGTTCCGTTCGGCGCCGAGATGTCGACCCCGAAATGAAGGCTGCGGGAGGTGCCGCCGTGGCCGTCGGCGCCGATGCGCGGATCGCCGAAGTAGGCGCGGATCGGGTGCTGCTGGTGGAACGGCTTCACAGGCCAGCCGTAGCCGGCGGCTGCGGGCGACGCCGCAAAGAGCGAAGCGAGAACGGTGCAGAGGGCGAGTGCGACATGTGGGGCTGAGTGTCGTGTGGTCTCCATGACCACGGTTTGCGCCTCGCCGCCAACGGCTTTCTAACGGCCGCCTCACGTCGCGGAACGACGTTCGCGACCACCGAGGTTTGCCGAACCTTGGCGAATCGTTGGCCCGGCTTTGGCAGGCGCAGATGTAGAACCACGAGTGCCATGACACGCCGACTGACATTCGATGCGAACCCCAAGGAGCTCGCGAGCCGCGACTCCGGCACAACGCACATCTCGCTGCTCTGGAGCCGCCGCTTGTACCGCGCCGCCGTCGTCGTCGAGGACGACGACACAGGTGAGATCGTGGAGCTCGAGGTGGAGCAGAGCGACGATCCACTCGACTTGTACGAGCACGCACTGGTGTACGCGCCGCGGCGCGGCCACCC
>DATEXK010000062.1:0-3041 GCA_035257065.1 Gaiellaceae bacterium
CTCACGACGAACGCGACCGCGAGATCGGCAGTCGACCGGTGGGCAGGGCGCGCGAGCCTCATCGGGTAAACGCTACTCCGCGCCCGGCATCGCCTGCGCGATGCCGGGCGCGGTCGAGCCGCTAGCCGTGAATCGAGATGATCAGCGGAATGATCAGAATCGCGACGATGTTGGCGATCTTGATCATCGGGTTGATCGCGGGTCCGGCGGTGTCCTTATAGGGATCGCCGACGGTGTCGCCCGTGATCGAGGCGTTGTGCGCCTCCGAGCCCTTGCCGCCGTGCGCGCCGTCCTCGATCGTCTTCTTCGCGTTGTCCCAGGCGCCGCCGCCGGCGGTCATCGAGATCGCGAGGAAGAGGCCGGTGACGATCGTGCCGATCAGCAGGCCGCCGAGCATGCGCGGGTTGATGATCCCGACGATGATCGGGAAGGCGATCGGAACGAGCGCAGGCAGCAGCATGCTGCGCAGCGCCGACTTCGTGACGATGTCGATCGCGCGCCCGTACTCGGGACGCGTCGTTCCCTCCATGATCCCGGGGTTCTCGCGGAACTGGCGGCGCACTTCCTGCACGACCTCGCCGCCGACGCGGCCGACCGCCTGCATGGCAAGCGACGCGAACAGGAACGGCATGAGGCCGCCGATGAGCAGGCCGGCGATCACCCAGGCATTCGAGAGATCGAACGTGAGCGTGCCGAGACTGCCGTGGCCCGCGCCCTGTTCGTGGATCCCGTCGGCGTACGAGCCGAAGAGGACAAGCGCGGCAAGCGCGGCCGAGCCGATCGCGTAGCCCTTCGTCACGGCCTTCGTCGTGTTGCCGACCGCGTCGAGCCGATCGGTGGTCGTGCGAACGTCCTCCGGCAGGTCGGCCATCTCGGCGATGCCGCCCGCGTTGTCGGTCACTGGCCCGTAGGCGTCGAGCGCGACGATCAGGCCGGTCATCGACAGCTGTGCCATGACGGCGACGCCGATGCCGTAGAGCCCCGCGACATGGTTGGCGATGAGGATGCCGGCCGCGATCACGATCACCGGCAGCGCGGTGGCCTGCATGCCGATCGCGAGACCCTCGATGATGTTCGTCGCGTGACCGGTCTCCGAGGCGTCCGCAATCGCCTTCACCGGGTTCCACCGGGTGCCGGTGTAGTACTCGGTGATGCCGACGAGCAGGAACGTCACGACGAGCCCGATGAGCGCAGCGACATACAGGTGCCAGAAGCTGAACTTGCCGGTGGTGTCGAACGCCTTCGTGATCGGGATGAACCCGATCGCGCTCAGCACCGTCGCAACGAGCACGGCGCGGTAGAGCGCGTTCATGACGTTGCCGTTCTCGCGGACGCGCGCGAACTGGGCGCCGATGATCGACGTCAGGATCGAAAGGCCGCCGATCGCGAGCGGGAAGAGCCAGAGATGCGTGCCGGTCGTTGCCGCACCGCCGGTGATGCCGAGCAGCATCACGGCGACCGCGGTGACCGCGTACGTCTCGAACAGGTCGGCCGCCATGCCGGCGCAGTCGCCGACGTTGTCGCCGACGTTGTCGGCGATCACGGCCGGGTTGCGCGGATCGTCCTCCGGGATACCCGCCTCGAGCTTGCCGACCAGGTCGGCGCCGACGTCGGCGGCCTTCGTGAAGATGCCGCCGCCCAGACGCGCGAAGACGGAGATGAGCGAGCCGCCGAAGGCGAGGCCGAGCAGGTCTTTGATCGCCGAGTGCGGTGTGTGACCGAGCCAACTCGTAAGTGCCCAGTAGTAGCCTGCCACGCCGAGCAGCCCGAGGCCGACGACGAGAAGGCCGGTGACCGAGCCCGCGCGGAACGCGACATTGAGCGCCGGCGAGAGGCCCGAGCGAGCCGCCTCCGCGGTGCGCATGTTCGACCGCACGGCAACGTTCATCCCGATGAAGCCTGCGGCCGCCGAAAGACCGGCGCCGACGAGGAAGCCGACAGCGGTTCCCCACCCGAGCTTGTTGTAGAAGCCGAGTAGGAGAAACGGGACGACAGCCACGGCCGCGATCGTGAGGTACTGGCGGCGCAGATACGCCGCGGCGCCTTCCTGGACGGCGCGTGAGATCTCCTGCATGCGCTCCGTGCCGGGCGGTTGCCGCAGTAGCCAGACCGTGAGAGCGAGGCCGTATACGACTGCGGCTGCGGCACAGATCAGCGCGAACAGCACTGCGTGGTCACTGAAAAAGCTCATACGATTGAGACTCCCCTTGATCGAGTCGAGCGCGTTCCAAAGTGGACCGGGGGAAAGCCCGGCGCGGGCAGGTTTGTATCAGATCCGGCGGCTTGAGCCGCGTCCCAGGCGCCCGAGCGACGCGGCCGACGGAGCCCTGTCCGGTGCCGGCTCCGCGCATGCCGGCAGTCGAAGGCCGCACCGTTCCGTGCGATTGCCGCGTTCCTGCCTCGCGAACCATCGGCCCCGAAGGCCACGTCCGGTGACAGTCGAGGGCCGTGGCTCTTCGAGACATTGCCCGGCCGTCGGAGGCCAGGCCGTCTGTGCGGCCCTACGCCTCGGCGCTCGGCGCTGCGGCCTCGACGTAGGCGAGCTGGAGGTTCGCGACCACCTGCTGGATGTCACGCCTCGGCCCCTCGTCGAGCAGCGGGCCGAGGGCTTTCAGGGCGTCGATGGCGAGCCGGGCCTGCTCGAGGTCGCGGACGTCCGGCGCGAGCTTGCCGAAGGCGAGCGAGGCGAGCAGCGAGCTCGTGTGCACGAGCAGGTCGGAGACCTTCACCTTCTGCAGCTCCTCGACGAGCTGCTCGGCTGTTGGCCCGTCCTGCGGCGGCGGGTGCTCAGCCGGAGACTCGCTCACCGGCCCGCACCTGCTCGATGAAGATCTCCTCGATCGACGCGCCCTCTGCGTGGCGTGCGATCTGGCGCTCCGCGGCGTTGCGCTCGGGAATCGCGAGCCAGTGCGCGGCGCCGAGCTCCTCGGCGACCGGCTGCACCCACGTAAGCAGTTGCTCGAGCCGCGCACGCGCCGGAACCGGCTCGCCGCGCTCGAGATCGATCAGCTCGCCCGAGAGCCCGTAGCGCAGCGCCCGCC
>DATEXK010000063.1:0-3405 GCA_035257065.1 Gaiellaceae bacterium
TCGCCGGCTCCGGGCGGGCGCGGCTACGCCCTGGGGGGCCCTGGCGGCGGCGGCCGGGAGGCGGCGGGGTCATCCCCAGACACCCAACGCCTGGAGGCGGCCGTGGGCACGCACACGTAGGTCGCTCTCGAGCAGCTGAGCAGCGTCCTCACCGGTCGCTCGAGCACGGATCGTCACGACGGCGTTGGCGTCGAGCCCGGTCACGAACACCGCCCCGTCGCGTTCACCGGACACTTCTTCGCGAAGACCGCCGACGACGGCGCGAAGATCGACTGAGAGTGGAACCTGCACGGTGACCTCGGCAAACGTCCCCCTGCTGCGGATCGAGGCGTTGCGGATGGTATCCGAGACGAGCTTCTCGTTCGGGACGACGAGCCTCGCGTCGTCCCGCGTCCGGATGAACGTGTACGTGAGCCCGATGTCCTCCACGACGCCGTCCTCCCCGGCGTACGTCACACGGTCGCCGAGGCGAACCGGCTGACTGATCGCGATCAAGAGGCCGGCGACGAAGTTGCCGAGGGTACGCTGCGAGGCGAAGCCGATGATCACGCCGAGCACGGCCGACGATGCGAGCAGGCCACCGGCGACGGCGCGGATCTGGGGAATCACGAGCAGCGCCGAGAAGAAGCCGACCACGAGGATCGACACGCTGATGCTGCGCCGCAGGACGCGGTAACGGGTCACCGCCTCCGGCGGCAGCGGGCGGCGGCGAAGCCACCAGTCGATGACGCGCGCGAGCACGGAGAAGACCGCGAAGACCACGGCCGCGATGACGAGGCGGTGCCAGAAGGGCATTACCGTGCTCTAGTTCGACGCCGCCGCTGCGGTTTCCTCAGTTGTCGAGCGGCAGCTCGCGCCGGCCCGCGAATCCGTCCTCGAGCGTGTGCCAGTACCGGATCTCGTCCTCGCCGAGCTTCCAGCAGAGCAAGACGGTCTCACCGCCGCTCACGGCGGGAAAGTCGATCAGGCCCTCGTCGATGTCCTTGACCTGCGCGCCGCGGTCGACGATCTCGTCGATCACGCGCGCGAGCTCTCGCGCCTCGCTCTCGACCTCTCCGGCGGCAGCAGCGAGCGTGGCAGGCGGGATGCCGCCGCCGTTGCCGCGAATGCGCCCCTCGAGCTCCTCCTGGCGTGTGAGCGCTTCGACGTGGGCGCGCCGGTGAGCGACCATCCGCTCGACGAGTGGGGCAACCTCGGCGAGCGCCGCGTTCGCCTCTTCCGGAGTGAAGTACCGCATCGGTGCAACCCTATGCACCGCATGCGCCCGCTCGCCACGATCAACCAAACCCGACTCGCCTGCTGGGTCGCGCTCGTCGCCGCGATCGCCACGCTGAACTACGCGGCCCGCTTCAGCGGCGGAAGCGGCTCGACGGGCGGCCGCGACGAGGTGTACAGCTGGTCGACGTTCGCGAACGGCATGATCGTCTACGCGTTCTGGCTGGGGCTCGTGCTCGCGATCGCAATCGACCGCTGGGATCTGCTCGCGCTGCGAAAGCCGCGTTCGTGGAGTCGCGCCGCGGGCCTTGCGATCAGCGCCGTGTTTGCGATCTACGCCTTCGAAGTGGTCGTCTCGCTGATCCCTCTGCCGCAGAGCCCGAGTCACGAGCAGGGGTTGACGCCGACCCACTGGGAGCCCGCGCATGCACGCGCGTTTGCGGCGAACATCGTGCTCTTCGCGATCGTCGCACCCGTCGTCGAAGAGCTCACGTTCCGCGGCGTCGGACAATCGCTGCTCGCGTTCCTCGGACGGTGGCCGTCGATGATCGTCGTCGGCTTCGCCTTCGGCGCCGCGCACGGTCTCGTGGAAGCGCTGCTCGTGCTCGTCCCGTTCGGCATCGCGCTCGCCTGGCTCCGCGACCGTACGAAGAGCGTCCTACCCGGGATGGTCGTGCACGGACTCTTCAACGGCATCGCACTCGCCGCGGCCGTGCTGAGCTAGTCGTCTTCCTCTTCGCTCTCGTCCTCGCCGTCTTCGACGGCGAACTGGTCGGGCGTGACCTCCTCGAGGAAGTGCTTGAACTTCGCAACCTCGGCCTCGAGCTGGTCCGGGTCGACCTCTTCGCCTTCGAACTCGATCGCCGACTCCTCGATCACGCGATCGGCGGCGAAGATCGGCGCCTCGGCGCGGATCGCGAGCGCGATCGCGTCCGACGGACGGGAGTCGACCTCGATCTCGGTGCCGTCCTGCGCAACGGTGATCTGCGCGTAGAACGTGTTCTCCCGCAGCTCGGTGACCGTGATGCGTACGACCTGCGCGCCGAGCTGCTCGAGCACGTCGCTCAGCAGATCGTGCGTCATCGGGCGGGGAGCGGCCTGGCTCTGCAGCTTCATCAGGATCGCCGCAGCTTCAGGATGGCCGATCCAGATCGGCAGGAACTTGTTCCCCTCGGCCGTCTTCAACAGGACGATCGGTTGCTTGCCGACCAAGTCGAAGCTGACCCCGTAGATGAGCATCTCCTGCATGAGCGCGGCCGCCATCCGGCCTATTGCGAATATAGCTCAGGCCGCCGGGCTGAAATCCTCAGGCTCCGACGGGGCGGGCCGGAGCTCGTCGAGCGGGACGGTGACACGCTCGCCCGTCTGCGCATCCGCGACCTCGGCGCGACGGTCGGTCACGCCCATCGGATCGTGTCCGAGCAGCACGAACACACGTCCCTGATAGATGACTTGGTCGCCGATGCGCATGAGGGTCAACAGAGGACTCCGCAGTCAAAGAGACCATCGGCGGCTGCGAAGACCGCCCGAATCCCTTGATCTGAGTCAATCGCCAACCGACCCGTATCCGTGAGGCCGCCCGCCTCGTTGGAACAGCGTGGACGGACAATGGCTCCAGGACCTCGAGTCGCTCGAGGCGATCTCCCAGGACGGCGACGCGCGCCGGATCTTCCTTCGCATGGCGGCGATGTCGCATGCCGGCCGGCTGCCGAACTTCATCGCCGAGGTGGAGCACGACAAGGAGCTCGACGACACCACGAAGTGCCACCTCACCGAGCTGGCCCAGGACGAGCCGTTTCTGCTGGCGGTGGAGGAGTACCTCCGCCGCACCCAGCGCGTTCACTAGCAAACCGCCCCCAAAAGGCTATATTGAGCGCCGCTCGCGGGGCGATTAGCTCAGTTGGTTAGAGCGCCGCTCTGATAAGGCGGAGGTCCGTGGTTCGAATCCACGATCGCCCACTCGCATTGCTTCACGGCCTAGGCCGCGAAGCTCGCTTCACGGGGGAAACCATGTTTCCCCCGTGGGCCCCCTTCTTTGCTGCTGTCGGCGAGCGGGATCACTGCTGCGCGGAACAAGTTCCGCTCCGCGACGGGTAAGGCTCGCAGCTACGTCAGGAGCAAACCGGGATCTCCGGGCCGTTTCGTACAGGGTCGAGCCCGAGAATGCGCAGCGTGCCACCGCTCGGCGGC
>DATEXK010000064.1:0-4738 GCA_035257065.1 Gaiellaceae bacterium
GCTCGCGCATGCGCGCGCGACCGCGCGCCCAGCACTCGTTGCGGGCGATCGTCGCAAGCCAGGCCGCGGGCTCTCGAGGAGAGGTGCCGTTCAGGAGCGACCGGTGCGCGGCGAGGAACACCTGCTGCGTCGCGTCCTCGGCCTCGGCGCGGTCGCGCAGCAGAGCGCGGCACAGGCCGCCGACGAGTCGGCCGTGGTCGCGGTACAGCTCCTCGGTCCGCGCCGCGGCCGCCCCGTGATCGGGGCGGCCGTCGGGATCTACGTGGTTTGGACTGCTAGCCGTCGCTGCCTCCGTCACCACCGCCGCCGTGGCCGCCTGAGCCGCCATGACCGCCGTCGTCGTCGTTGTCGTCGCTGTTATTGCCGTTCAGGCCGTTGAGCGAGAGGCTCAGTGTGACGGTCTGACCCACGATCGAGGCCGGCAGCGTCAGGCCCGCCGGGAGCGGAACCGTCAGCGTCTGTGTGCCGACGGTGAGCGTCACGGTTCCGGCGCCCACCGCGGAGACTAGGGCCTGCACCTGCACGTCGCTTGCATTCGTCTGGCCGACGGTCTGCGAGGAGTCCTCGTCGAGCTCGCCGTTCTGGATCGACACCTGCGACGAGACGACGGCGCCGGGCTGCTGGGCGCCGGTCGTGGTGGTCGTCGTGCCGCTCGTCGTCGTCGTGATCGGCGGCAGTGTCGACCCGGGTGTCGACGTGCCGGTGTGGACCGCGACGAGGTGCCGGTTGCTCGAGAGGAACATCGTCGCGCCGACGCGACGGACGACGATGCCGCGGATGTGGGCCGTGTGCGCGCGGCCGATCACGCTGACGTGACCGCCGGAAGACGCGACCCGAGAGCCGATCGCCGCGGAGCCCGAGACGGCGCGGATGACGCCGGCCGGTGTGGCGACGAGGAGAGCGCCCCGCTGCTTGGCGACGACGACGCCGTTGAAGGTTGCCGCGCTGGAGGCGGCGGGCCAGACACCGATGACGGCGGCGACGGCGCAGATGAGAGTGAGACGCTTCATGTGGTTCTGTCCTCCTGGTACGGGCGCTGGAAAGGCGCGGTTTCCAGGCAAGAGATGAACCGGCGAGAAAACTTGCGGTGATTAGGCGCGGGACATTGCCGGCCCGGCGAGCTCCCGCCTGAGCCGGTGGAGCAGCGCCTCGAGGGCGAGCGGGGCCGAGAGCTGGAGCTCCTCCGCCTGGCGCCAGGTCGCACGGACGGCCTCGCAGGCCGCCTCCGCCCCGAGCAGCCGCTCGAGCGTCGCGTCGGCGCGGAGCTCCTCGAGCCGGTCGACGTGGACGACGGCAGCCTCGGCGCCCGCTGCAAGGACGACGAGGTCGCGATACCACCACTCGAGCTCCTCGAGCACCGCCAGCAGCTCGTCCCGCTCGGCGCCGCGCTGGGCGCGCCGCACACGCTGCTCCGCCTCGCGGCCGGTCAGCTCGAGGACCGTCACCGACTCCTCCGCCCGCTCCTTCGCCTCGCCCCCGCGCTCGGCGATCCCCGCGAGGAGCGTCTCGGCGGCGTCGCCTGCGTCGAACGCGGCATCGAGATAGACCGAGCGGGCCACCCCGAGGAGCGCTTCACGGCGCAGCGCGGCGGCGGGATCGAGGAGCCGCGCGACCCGATCGAGGCGGCCGCCGGCCACACGGGAGAGCGTCGTCACCTCCTCGTCGGGCAGCTCGGGAGCCTGCAGGCGAATCGCCTCGCGCACCGCACGCTCCGAGAGGCGCCGGAACGGAACGGGCTGGCAGCGCGAGCGGATCGTCTCGGAGACCGGCCCGATGTCGTTCGCGATCAGGAGGATCACCGCGTAGGGCGGCGGCTCCTCGAGGTCCTTGAGCAGCGCGTCGGCGGCGTCCTCGTTCATCGTGTCGGCGCCGAAGATGAGATAGACGCGGCGCGACGCCTCGAACGGCCGCATGTGCAGGTCGCGCCGCAGCTCGCGGATGTCGTCGATCCGGATCTGGTCGCCGAGCGGCTCGAGCACGTAGAGGTCGGGGTGCGTCCGTCGCTCCACGCGCGCATGGTCGCCGAGGAGCTCGGCCGCGAAGAGCAGGGCAAGGGCGCGCTTGCCGACGCCGGGCGGCCCGTGCAGGAGATAGGCGTGCGCCGGGCCCTCCGCCAGAGCCGCGGCGAGAAGCCCCTTCGCCTCGAGCTGCTCTGGCAACGCGTCGAAGGTCATGGGAGAAGTCGTTCCACGGCTGCCCACACCTCGGCCGCAATCTCGTCGACGTCGCGCACGACACCATCTTCACCCGCTGTGCCGACGACGTACCAGCCGTCTCGTCGTGCGAGCTCGAGATAAATCTCGCGCGACGCGTCGCCGTGCTCCGCGTTCGACTCGAGAATGTCGGCTTCGAGCGTCGTGTACGACCGCTCGCCCTTCTTCGCGACGAGCTCGCGCGCGAGCGCGACGTTCGTGTCGAGCAGCACCACGAGGTCCGGCTTCGGCAGCTGGAACTCGCCGTACTCCACGTCGGCCAGCCACTCGAGGAGCTCCTCGCGCTCCGCGCCTTCGAGCTGCGAGCCCTGGTGCGCGAGATTCGACGCGACGTACCGGTCGCACACGACGAGGTCGCAATCTTCGATCGCGCGCACGAGGTCCGGCCGCGCGTGGAAGCGGTCGCACGCGTAGAGGAGCGCCGAGAGCGCGGGATGCACGTCCTCGAGGCTGCCGAGGTCGCCGTTCAGATAGCGGCCGATCGCGCGACTGAACGGGTTGTCGTCGTAGAGCGGGAAGCGGAAGGACGCGACGGAGTGGCCCCGCGCCGCGGCGGTCTCGACGAGCCGGGCGGCCTGCGTGCCCTTGCCGGAGCCGTCGATGCCTTCAAGCGCGAGGAAGAGTCCCACGCCGCCTAGGATACGAGCCGATGCGGGCGATCGTGACCGGCGGTGCTGGCTTCATCGGCTCGCACGTCGTGGAGGCGCTGCTCGCCCGCGGCGACGAGGTGCACGCGCTCGACGATCTCTCGAAGGGCAAGCCCGAACGGGTCAGCGACGCGGCGCAGCTCCACGTCGCCGACATCCGGCAGCCCGACGAGGTCTTCGACGCCGTCCGGCCGGAGGCGGTGTTCCACCTCGCCGCGCAGGCCGACGTGCGGTTCTCCGTCGAGCACCCGGACGGCGACGCCGACGTGAACGTGCTGGGAACCGTGCGCATCCTCGAGGCGTCGCGGCGGCACGGCGCGAAGATCGTGTTCTCCTCGACCGGCGGCGCCATCTACGGCGAGTGCGACCGGCCCGCGCCCGAGACCGCTCCGCGGCAGCCCCTGGCGCCGTACGGGACGTCGAAGCTCTGCGGCGAGGAATACCTCGCCACCTGGAACCGCCTGTACGACACGAGCCATGTGTCGCTGCGCTTCGGAAATGTCTACGGGCCGCGCCAGGAGCCGCACGGCGAGGCCGGCGTCGTCGCGATCTTCATGGGGCTCCTGCGTGACGGCGGCACGCCGAAGATCTTCGGGGACGGCAGCCAGACCCGCGACTACGTCTACGTCCACGACGTCGTGCGCGCCATGCTGCTCGCGTCAGAGCACGGCGGGGGCGGGGTCTACAACATCGGCACGGGGACCGAGACGTCGGTGGTCGACCTGTACGACGCAGTCCAGCAGGTCAGCGGCATCCGGCGCGAGCCCGAGCTCGCGCCCGCACGGCTCGGCGAGCTGCAGCGGAGCGTGCTCGACCCCTCGCTCGCCGGGAGCGAGCTCGGCTGGCGGGCGGAGCGTGCGCTCCTCGACGGCCTGGCCGAGACCTGGGGCTGGGTCAGCAACTAGGCAGGAACGCGCCTCCCACCGACGAATCGGTTCGGGCCGTGGAGCACGCCCAGCAGATTCCTCACGCGTTTCCCTGGCGGACCGCGACCGTCGTCGTCGGCATCGTCGCCGCGCTCGAGCTCGTGGCCCTGATCGGGATCGGCGCAACGCGCCTTGCCGCTCCGGTGCGCGCGCACGCAATCGCGGCCGCGCGCGCAACTGCGACGCACGCAACCGCACCGGCCAAGGCGGCTCCCGTCCGGCACGTCGCCGCGCTCCCGTCACATCCGCTCCTCCCGCGCGCGAAGCTCTCGGTGCTCGTCCTGAACGGAAACGGCGTCAGCGGCGCGGCCGGCGCGAAGGCGGTCGGCCTCCAGACGCTCGGCTACGGCTCCTCGCGCTCCGAGAATGCGCCGCGGCACGATTACGCGCGGTCGATGGTGCTCTACCTCCCCGGCTATGCGCAGGAGGCGCGTCGCCTCGGACGCGACGCCGGCGTCCGCATCGTCTCGATGCTCGACGGGATGCCGCGGGCGCAGCTCAAGGGGTCGCAGCTCGTGGTCGTCCTCGGGGGCAGCTAGGCGGCCAGACACGGAGGACCTTGTGGCGCGCCTGGTCGAGGGTGCCGCAGGGGGTGCCGGTGGGCCCGAACCGATCGTACGTCCACGCCTTGCTGAACGCGTCGTAGGCCTGCTTCCACGCCTGATGCCGCCAGTAGAAGAGGCCGAGCTCGTACCACGTCTCGCTGCTCTCCGGCTCGAGCGAGACCGCCTGTCCGTAGAGGTCGGCCGCCTTCCGGACGTTGCCCCCCGCATCCACGAAGGTGGCCCATTCGATGAGCGCCGCGGTGGAGAGCGGGTCGTAGCCGTGCGCCTTCTTCGCCGCCTGCGCGCTGACCGCCGTCGAGAGCTGCCGGTTGGCAAGCCAGGGCGCGGCCAGCGAGTAGAACGCTGCGAGCGCGAAGAGCACCGCGCCGGCGGCGAGGAGCGGGCGG
>DATEXK010000065.1:0-9437 GCA_035257065.1 Gaiellaceae bacterium
CGTCGAGCGGCGAACGCTCGAGGCGCGCAGCCGCGAGCTCGAGACGCTCGCGGGCGCTGCAGCGCAAGGGGAGCCGGAGGACGACTCGGCCGAGCAGGCGGGCGCGGCGGCGGCACTCGCCGTCGCCGAGGCACGCGAGCGGACGCTCGCAGGTCGGGAGTCGAAGCTCGAGGCGAGCGAACGCGAGCTTGCGCTCGTCCGGCAAGGGCTCGACGCCGAGCGGAAGGCGCTGGTCGAGCGCGAGCGTCTGCTTCGCCGCCGCGAGGTCACCGAGGCACGCGAGTCGTTCGCGCAGCCCTTCGCGACGCCGAGCTTCAGCGAAGGGCTCGCCGCTCTCGCGCGCGCCCGCTCCCGCGACTGAAGCTTCGTTATTTGAAGCAATAGACACTTGCTATCGTCGGAGCGCTGCCCGCCGGCGCGCCGGGAGAGAACGCGCACGGGCGGCGCCGTCTCGCCATGCCCGAATACGCGAACCCCGTCGATCCACCCGACCTCGGCCTGCTGCCGACGCTCCGCAGGCTGCTCCGGCTCTGGCGCGCGGAGTGGCGTCTCGGCGTCCTCGGGTGCGTGTTCGCGCTTGTCTACACGCTGATCTCGATCGCGATTCCGTTGCTCACGCAGCGCGCGATCGACGACGCGATCGTGCATCACACCCGCGCGTTGTGGCCGTACATCGTCGCGATCGTCGCTCTCGCCGCACTTCGTTTTGGGATCAACTTCTCGCGACGCTACGCAACCGCACGTATCGGGATCCGCATCGAGGCGCGCATGCGCGAGCTGCTCTACCAGGCATACCTGCGCTATCCGCGCGCGTTCTATGACCGGCACGCCACGGGCCAGGTGCTCTCGCGCGCGACGAACGACCTCTACCCGATCCGCTACTTCATCGGCTGGGGCCTGATTCAGGGAATCCAGAGCCTGATGATGATCGTGGGCGCCGGGATCGTGCTCGTGCTCGTCAACCCGCGCCTCGCGCTCTACACGGCGGTCGCGATGCCGCCGATCACGGTGCTTGCACTGCGATTCGCGCGCCGCGTCTCGCCGCTGTCGCGCGAGGTGCAGGTGCGCAAGGGCGACGTGACCGAAGCAGCGGACGAGGCCGTCGTCGGGATCGAGATGGTGCAGGCGTTCGGCCGCGAGGCCGAAGTGCGCGGACGCTTCGGCGAGAAGGCGGAGGCGGTGCGCAACACGGTGCTGCGGCAGGCCGGCGTCGAGGCGCGGCACCTGCCCGGGCTCTATTACCTCCCGTCGCTCTCGATCGCAGCCGTCGTCTTCTTCGGCGGCCGACAGGTGATCGCCGGCTCGCTCTCGATCGGCCAGTTCGTCCTCTTCGAGACGCTCCTGCTCCAGCTCGTCTGGCCCCTGGAGGCGCTCGGCTGGATCACGAACCTCGGCCAGCGGGCGCTCGCGTCGGCCGGCCGCAGCTTTGCCTGGCTCGAGGGAATCGAGCCCCTGCCGGAGCCGGCCGACCCGAGACCGTTGCCGGCCGGCCCGCTCGCCGTGCGCTTCGAGGCCGTGCACTTCGCCTACGGCGGTGAGACCGAGGTCTTGCGCGATCTCGACCTCGTCGTCGAGCCGGGCGAGATCGTCGCGATCTGCGGACCGACGGGATCCGGCAAGACGTCGCTCTTGAACCTGCTCCCCCGCTTCTACGATCCGACCGGCGGGCACGTGCGCGTCGGCGGCATCGACACGCGTGACGTACCGATCGCGGAGCTCCGCGCGTCGGTTGCGCTCGTCACGCAACGGCCCGTGCTCTTCTCGGTGCCGCTGCGTGAGAACCTCACGGCGGGACGCGAGGACGCCGACTGGGATGAGGTGCTCGCGGCCTGCGAGGCCGCGGGCGTCGACACGTTCGCGCCCGAGCTGCCGGACGGCTACGACACGCTGATCGGCGAGCGCGGCATCAACCTCTCCGGCGGCCAGCGCCAGCGTGTCGCGCTCGCGCGGGCGCTCGTCACCAAGGCGCGCGTCGTGGTGCTCGACGACCCACTCTCCGCCGTCGACACGCTCACGGAGCGGCGCCTCGTCAAGCGTCTGCGGCCCGCGCTCGAAGGCCGCACCGTGCTCGTCGCGACGCAGCGGCTCTCCACCGTGGAGCTCGCCGACCGCGCGGTCGTGCTCGTCGACGGCCGCATCGTGGAGTCGGGCACGCCGCACGACCTGCTCCGCGCAGGAGGAGCATTCGCCGACCTCTTCGGCGACGAGGTGGTGGCGGCGTGAAGCGGCTCTGGCGCTACCTCGAAGGTCATCGCCTGCACGCCTTCCTGCTCGTCCTCGTCGCGACCGGCAACGCCGCCTGCCAGACCGGCGGCTGGCTGCTCGTCCGCGACGCGATCGACAACGGCATCCGCGCGCGCAACGAGCACCACCTCACTGTGGTCGTCTCGATCTACCTCGGCGTCGCCGCGGTCGGGTGGATCCTCCAGGCCGTGCTGATCCGCGGTCTCGCCGGCGTCGGGCAGCGAATGGTGATCGGACTGCGCCGCGACCTCTTCGACCATCTGACCGGGCTTTCGCTCCGCTACTTCTCGCAGCAGAAGGCCGGCTGGATCATCGCGCGACTGACGAGCGACGTCGACGCCGTCTCGGACGTCCTCTCGCAGGGCATGCCGACGCTGATCGCGAATCTCGTGCTGCTGCCTGCGGCGGTGATCGCGCTGCTGATCGCGGACTGGCATCTCGGACTCGTCGTCTTTGCGATCGTCCCGTTCGCTCTCGCCCTCACGCGCTGGTTCCAGCGCACGTCGCACGTCGCGCTCGTCGAGACGCGCAACCGCATCGGCGTCGTGACGGCGCAGATCGCGGAGTCGGTCTCCGGCATGGCGGTCATCCAGGCGTTCAATCGCGAGCGGCGCTTCCAGGCGCAGTTCGACGAGCTGAACGCCGCGAACCGCGAGCAGAACGTCTACACGCAGAAGATCTTCTCGATCTTCTTCCCGGCGATCGAGTTCCTCGGCGTCATCGCCACGGGCGCCGTGCTCTACACCGGCTCGACGCTGCTCGGCAACCACACGATCACGATCGGGACGCTCATCACGGCGCTCTACCTGCTGCAGCTCGTGTTCCAGCCGCTGCAGGAGCTCTCCGACGTCTACGGGCAGCTTCAGTCGGGCGCAGCCGCGATGGTGAAGATCGCGGCCATCCTCGACGAGGAGCCCGGAATCGTGGAGCCCGATAAGCCGTACGTGTTGCCGCGGATCGAAGGCAACCTCGAGATCGACGACGTGACGTTCGCCTACGGCAGGGAGCCGGTGCTGCACAGCATCGCCATCACTGTGCCGGCGGGCGGGTGTCTCGCGCTCGTCGGCGAGTCCGGCGGCGGGAAGTCGACCCTTGCCCGGCTCGTCGGCCGCTTCTACGACCCCGACTCGGGCGCCGTTCGCGTCGACGGTGTCGACCTGCGCGACGTGGCGCTGCGCTCGTATCGCCGCCAGCTCGGCGTCGTGCTCCAGGACCCGTTCCTCTTCAGCGGCACCATCGCCTCCAACATCCGGTTCGGCAAGCCCGAGGCGACCGACGCCGAGGTCGAGGCGGCCGCGGCCGCTGTCGGCGTCGACCGCGTCGCCGCCCGGGTCAGCGACGGGCTCGACCACGCGGTGCGCGAGGGCGGCTCGGGTCTCTCAGCCGGCGAGCGCCAGCTGATCTCGATCGCGCGCGCGCTGCTCGCCGACCCGCGCATCCTCATCCTCGACGAGGCGACGTCGAACATCGACCGGCCCACCGAGGTGCTGATCGAGCGCGCGCTCGACCGTCTCTTGCGCGGACGCACGTCGATCATCATCGCGCACCGGCTTTCGACCGTTCGCCGCGCCGACGAGATCGTCGTCGTCGAGCGGGGACGGATCGTGCAGCGCGGCACCGAGCGCGAGCTGCTCGCTGCGGACGGCCCCTTCCGCCGGCTCGCGCACGACCTGACGGGCGGCACGGGCGTGCGCACCGCTGCGGGCTAGCGACTAGCCAACAGCGAGCACGTCGAGGCAGACGTTGACGACGCCCGGGTCGAACTGCGTGCCCGCACCGTCGTTCAGACGGCGCACCGCCTCGGGGTGACTGAGCCGCTTGCGGTACGGACGATCGGTCGTCATCGCGTGGTACGCGTCACAGACGAGGATGATGCGCGACTCGAGCGGTATCTCCTCGGCGGCGAGGCCATCGGGATACCCGCGGCCGTCCCAGCGCTCGTGGCAATGACGCACGATCGGTCGCACCGCCTGAAGCCGTTCGATCGGGGCGATGATCCTCTCCCCGAGTGCCGGGTGCGTCTCGATCAGACGACGCTCCTCGATGGTGAGCCGGCCCGCCTTCGACAGGACGTCGCTCGGGATCCCGATCTTGCCGATGTCATGCAGCAGCGCTGCGAGCTCCAGGTGCTTGAGCTTGCGGTCGTCGAGCCCGAGCTCGCGTCCGACACGCAGCGACAGATCGGTGATCCAGCGGGCGTGGCGCGACGTGTACTCGTCGTTGGCCTCGAGCGCGTTCGCGAGCGCCTCGACGGTCGAGACGAAGGTTTGCTCCAGCCCTTCGTAGTTGCTCGCGTTCGCAATCGCCAGCTTCGCCTGGTGCGCAAGGCCGCCGAGCAGGCGCAGCTCCCGCTCGCCGAAGTCGCCGGGGGGAAGCGCGGCGACGATGCAGATGAGGCGACCGTCGACCTCGACCGGCGCGAGCGCGTACGACGCTTCGGGATCGAGCGGGTCGTCCTCGATGCGCGTCCACTCCGACGGGCCGAGCACGAACGGCGCCTTCCTCGAGCTGAAGCGCACACGCGCCTTGGCGGCATCGAAGCGGCGCGGCTCCAGGCTCGCGCGCTCAGCCGGCGTGTAGCCGTGAAACTTGCTCGGCTCCAACCAGCCGTCTGCATTCTCGAGCCAGATCGACGTGCGCGACGACGCGAGCAGGTCGGCGCCCAGCTCGACGACACGCTGGAGGATGCCGTCGAGATTCGCGGCAGTGGCGAGCTCGCGGCCGAACTCGAGCAGCGAGGTGGCGCTCTCCGCCTCGCGTCGCGCGGCCTCGTACAGGCTCGCATTCTCGACCGCTACGGCGGCGTGACCGGCGAGCACCTCGAGCAGGCGCACGTCGTCCTCGTCGAACTGGTCGAGCCCGAGCTTCGAGACGACGATGACGCCGACGACACGCGAGCCATAGCGCAGCGCGACCGCGAGCAGCGACTCCTCGATCACCGGCGTGCCGGGAATGCGGGTGGCGAACTCGCAGTTCCCTGCGTCGCCGATCAGCAGCGACTCGCCGGTCTCGGCGCAGCGGCCGGTGATGCCGACCCCGACCTTCGCGCGCAGCAGCTCGAGCGGCAGGGCCACGGTCTCGGCGGTGAGGTCGCCGCGGAACGCGACGGGGACGACGTCGTCGCCGTCGACGACCGACACGCGGCAGTTGTGGTAATCGATCAGCGAGCGGAGCTCCCCGGCGATCTCGTCGCCGATCTCGCGCACGTCGTTCAACCGGTTGAGCTTCCCGCTCAGGCTCTGCAGCATCTTCAGGTGCGCGATCGAGCGGATGTCGCGCACCTTCGCCGGCTCGTACGGGCGCTCGGTGTCTTCGTCGTCGTAGCAGACGATGCGGTTCTTGCCCTGCGCCTTCGCGGTCATCATCGCCGCCTCCGCGCACGCCGTGAGCTCGCGCGGGTTCATCGCGTGCTCAGGGCCGCGCGCGATGCCGACCGATACGGTCACTGCGCCGACCGCGGGCATCTCCACCTGCCCGGTGCGCGAGACGATGCGCTCCGCGACGCGGACGGCGTCGGGCCCGTCGCACGAGCTCATGATCACGCCGAATTCCTCGCCGCCGAGGCGGCAGACGACGTCCTGCGGCCGAACACTCGAGCGCAGTGTCTCGGCGAGCTGTTGCAGCACCTCGTCTCCGACACCATGACCGTGCACGTCATTGACCCGCTTGAAGTTGTCGATGTCGAGCATGAGAACGGCGACGGGCCGATGCGTGCGGCTTGCCTCCTGCAACGCGTTCAGGAGTCGCTCATGAAACGCGCGATGGTTGAAGAGGCCGGTCAGCGAATCGGTCTGCGCCTGGTGCTCGAGGCGTGCACGGATCTGCGCGTTGTCGAGCGCAAGTGCGGCGGCGTCTGCGAAACGCTTCGCGAGCTCGAACTCGTCCTCGCTGAACATCGCCTGCTCGCCGACGCGGTACATGTTCAGCACGCCCTTGATCTGGGAGCGCGCGATGAGTGGGATCGAGACGAGCGCCTCGGGATCGATCGGCGTCCCCGGCACGACGCTCACCCGCGGATCGAGATGAGCCTGGTTGACGAGCGCCGCCTCCCGGCGGCTGGCCACCCAACCGGTCACGCCTTCGTCGAAGCCGATGCGCGAGCGCATGATCTCCTCCGCGTACTCGTCGCGGATGATCATCGGGATGAGGAGGCCGTGCGCCTCGTCCGCCTCGTAGATGGTGAGCGTGTCGTGCGGGATCAGATCGGCGAGCGTGTCGGCGATGCGCACGAGCAGTGCGTCGAGGCTCTGCTCGGCGAGCACCTCGTGGAACACGTCCGCGAGGCGGCGGTACGACTCGACGACGGCCGCCTCTGCGGGCACGCCGATCTCCCCCGGCAGCAACCTGAGGTGTGGCTCGGGACGCACTACCACGCCCCGCCGATCGCGTTGCACTGCACCGGCCGCAGGGTCGGGCTCCTTGGCTCGAGAGAGGACACCTCAAGCATTGCTGCAGTTCGAGCCCTTCCCATCCCCCAAGCGAGGGAACAGGCGCGGGCCGCGAGGCACAAAAAGGGCGGCGGCCGGGGTGGCCGCCGCCCGAAAAAGGCGGTCCGTGTACGGCAGCGCGAGCGCGCCGCCGGGGACCTGCGCTCAGTCGCCCCAGTCGAAGTCCCGGGCGCGATCGACAGCCCAGAAGCCCGAGTCCTCGATGTCCGCCGCGGGAGGCGCTGCGTTCTCCGCAGTCTCCTCACCGGGCCAGGGCAGCGTCGTGTCGACGCCCGCAGTGACGAAGTCTGGCGCACCCTCCATTGTCTCTTCGAGGCGCGCCTGCTCCTCGGTCTTGAACAGGGGATGGTTCTCGAACGGATCTTCGTTCTTGTAGCGGTCGATCGGCATGTGCCGGTCGAGCGTGGAGTTCTGCTCCTTCAATGCAAGGTGATCCTTGATCACCTCGGCGAACAACGACGGTGTCTCTACCGGCATAGCCTTCCTCCCGATCGGGGACGTGCCCTTGTGCTCCTCGGCGGGCATTGTAGCCCGTTTTCGTCCGGATTTCCCCCCTGAATGCGATTCGAGACTACTAAAAGCTTCGGACGGGGTTGTCAAGCTCGACCCGGTTCTTGCCCTCCCGCTTGGCCCGATAGAGGGCCCGGTCGGCTGCGGCAAACAGGTCCCGCTCGTCCAAGCCCGGGCTGTGCTGGGCCACGCCGAAGCTGCAGGTGACCGAGACGGCGGCTCCTTCCTGGCCCACGAACGACCGCTCCATGAGCGAGGTGCGGACCCGGTCGGCCAGCTGCGCGCCGCCCACGGCGTCGGCGCCCGGCAGCAGCAGCATGAACTCCTCACCGCCCCACCGCCCCGCGAGGTCGGAGTCGCGGACGGTCGCCCGCAGGACGGCGGCGAACTCGCGGAGGACGTCGTCGCCGGTCGCGTGACCGTGCGCGTCGTTGATCGCCTTGAAGTCGTCCAGGTCGGCGAGGACGAGCGTGAGCGGCGTCCCGAGGCGATCGGCGCGTGAGATCTCCGAGGTGAGCGCCTCCTCGCACTGGCGGCGGTTGGAGATGCCCGTCAGTCCGTCGACGAGCGCTTGCAGCTCGACGATCCGGTGCAGCCGCGCGTTCTCGAGCGCAATCGCGGCGTGCGACGCGAGCGACGTTGCGGTCATCCGCTGCTCGGTGGTGAACGCGTCGCCGAAGAGGATGAGCGTCCCGAAGCTCTCACGGCCCGCGCTGATCGGCAGCTCGAGCCGCTCGCCCCCGGCGCCCGGCTCACCGGTTGCAACGACGTCGCCGTCGCCGGCCGTCAGCGTGGCGCCCGTCGCTCCGGTCGCCTCGACCGCCGCTTCGATGATCACCCGCAGCAGCTGGCCGACGTCGTGCGAGGCCGCGAGGCCTTCTCCGAAGCGGGTGATCGCGTCGCGCAGGCGGCCGCGCTCGGCCTCGAGCTCGTCGAGCCGCGCCTGGAGCTGGTTTGCCATGTCGTTGAACGCCGTGCCGAGCAACGCAAACTCGTCCTTCCCGCGCACCGGCACGCGCTCCGACAGGCTGCCGCGCGCGATGGCGTGTGCGGCTTCGGCGAGACCGCGCAGGGTGCGCACGATCGAACGCCCTTCGAAGTAGGCGACGAGCGCGACGAGCGCGAGCGAGGCGAGCAGGCCGAGCAGGAGCCGGTCCCGCGACGTCGCGTTGGCCGCATCGATCAGCGACTGCGGGCTGAGGACCGCGAAGCGGACGCCGGGGATGCCACCGACGGGCGGCCCGACGAGCGCGCGATAGCGGATGCCGGAGACGGTCAGCGTCTGGGTGCGGCCGGCGCCGAGAGACAGCTCGCCGACGACGCCGGGAGACGAAGCGACGATCCTCGAGTTGTGCACGAGCACCAGTGCGTCGGCCGGCGCGAGACCTGACCTGGCGCGGACGGATTCGACAAGCGATGTGTCGAACGGGACGAACGCGGTGACGGTGCCCGCAAAGCCTCGGGGCGAGAACACCGCCACCTGCCGCTGGGCTGCGAATCCCGGTCGCCGCCCGACGTGCAAGGCGCCGCCGGCGGCGACCACGTACACATTGGTCGCCTCGCGCAGCTCGGCGAC
Organism: Gaiellaceae bacterium; assembly: GCA_035257065.1. Lineage (GTDB taxonomy): Bacteria > Actinomycetota > Thermoleophilia > Gaiellales > Gaiellaceae > Palsa-739. The sequence continues at coordinate 8,779 of DATEXK010000065.1, forward strand.
GAGCGCAGGCGCGTTCTGGCTCTGGAGATCGACCTGGAATACCCGATCGCGGGCAAGCGTCTGCGCCGTGGTCTGGGCCGCGTCCACCTTCTCCTGGTAGTCGGCGAGCGAGGCGCGCAGCCCCGCCTGGAGACGTGCGTCGACGCGTCGGGTCTCGCTCTGGCCCGCCACCGAGGAGAATCCCCAGAAGGCCGCTGCAATCGGCAGGAGCGAGAGCAGCAGGAAGTAGACCACCAGCTTGAACTTGAAGCTGCCTACCGCGATGCCCCTCATCTGGAATTAGTCCTCAAGGTCGGATCCCCATCCGTCGATACCCCGTTCGAGTGATGTTGTCGGCACGTTGGGGGTGGAGCATGAGGAGTATCGGAAGGGTAGTCGCAGCACTTGTTCTCGCCGTTGCGGTGGCGGGGGCAGCGGCATTTGCTCATTTGCTCGGCAGCGTGCCGGCAGGGCCGTCCTCCGTTGGGACGCTGCCGCCGGACCCCGCCTCCCCGCTGGTCGTCGAGGCCGCCCCCTGGAGCCCCGATCGCCCCGCCGCCCATCTGCTCCCGGTTCTGCACCCCGCACTGAAGAACGTGGGGCTCGCCGTCCGGCAGGCACACGCCGCGAAGCTCGACTCGCGCGTCGACGCGCCGCGCTCGACCCATGCCGGGTCGGCT
>DATEXK010000066.1:0-3097 GCA_035257065.1 Gaiellaceae bacterium
CGAGCTTCACGCGCAGCGGGCGGCCCTGCTTCAGCTTGCCCTCGAGCCCGCCTTCGGGCAGAACATGCACCGCGTGGCGCGTCGGGACGAAGGTTTCCACGAGAGCGAGTCTAGTAATACGGTCGGGAAGTGAACCGCCCAGCACGTCTGGACGAACCACGAGCGCGCGGGCGGCGTCGACGCGCCGACCCAGTCGCCCGTCTTCCACGCCGGCGCCTAGCCGCGTCGGCGCGCCGGACCCCGGGGGTTGAACGGCGGTACAATCGGCCCGCTCCGTGCTGCTGCGCAGAAAACGCTCCGAGCCGGCGGTTCCGCGCCGGCGCAGGCGCCGGATCCGCAAGCTCCGCCTCCTCGCGCTCGTCGGCGTCTTGGGCGTGCTTTCGGTGACGGCGTTCGCCTACGGCTCGATCGTCGCCGTGGGCCAGCAGCTGACCGGCCTCGACCCGTTCGCACAGCACTTCCAGCAGGTGGACGGCTACGTCTACGCCGGTGACGGCCACACGATCCTCGCCGTCCTGCGGGGCTCGCAGAGCCGCGTGCTCGTACAGAGCGACCAGATCTCGCCGTGGATGAAGCAGGCGATCGTCGCGACCGAGGACAAGCGCTTCTACGAGCATCGGGGTATCGACATCCGCGGCATGGCGCGCGCGCTCTGGGCGGACATCCGCCACAACGCCGCCGTGCAGGGCGGCTCGACGATCACGCAACAGTTCGTCAAGAACCAGCTCACCGGGTCGCAGAAGTCGATCACGCGCAAGCTCAAGGAGGCGGCCCTCGCGTGGCAGCTCGAGCAGAAGTGGCCGAAGGACAAGATCCTCACCGCCTACCTCAACACGATCTACTTCGGGAACGGCGCCTACGGTGTGGAACGCGCCGCCAGGACGTATTTCGGGCACGACGCGCTCAAGCTCACCCCACCGGAGGCTGCGCTGCTCGCCGGCATCCCCGAGGACCCGAGCCTCTACGACCCCGTCGCGCACCCGAAGACGGCCAAAGCACGACGTGCGGTCGTGCTGCGGCTGATGCTCAACCAGGGCGTGATCCCCCTCGCCGACTACCGGCGCTACGTGCGGGCGCCGATGCCGCGTCCGCAGGACGTGCACCTGTCGGGCGTGTTGGGGCAGGCGCCGTACTTCGGCGAGTACGTCAAGCAGCAACTGATTCGCAAGCTCGGTGCGAAGAAGGTCTTCGGCAGCGGCTTCCGCGTCTACACGACGATCGACCTGCGCCTGCAGAAGCTCGCGAATGACGCAATCCACAAGTGGCTGCCGAGCCCCGACGGACCGCAGGCCGCGCTCGTGACCATCAACCCGAGCACGGGCGCGGTGCTCGCGATGGTCGGCGGCAGCAACTTCCATCAGAGCCAGTTCAACCTGGCGGTGCAGGGCGAGCGCCAGCCGGGGTCGTCGTTCAAGCCGTTCGTCCTCGCGACCGCGCTCAAGCAGGGCATCTCGCCGCTGACGACGTTCACCTCGAAGCCCGTGTCGATCTTCCTCGGCAACAAGTACTGGAGCGTCCACAACTTCGAGGGCGAGTACCTCGGCCCGATCGATCTGGTCAAAGCGATCTCCGCCTCGGACAACTCCGTCTTCGCGCAGCTCACGCGCGTCGTGGGGCCCGCCGGCGTGGCGCAGACGGCGAAGCAGCTCGGGATCCAGAGCCCGCTCCGCAGTTACTTCGCGATCGGGCTCGGGGCCGAGGCGGTGAATCCGCTGGAGATGGCGCGCGCGTATGGCAGCTTCGCGAATGGCGGCTACCGCATCGACGGCGCCACGTTCGGCAACGAGCCGCGCGCGGTGACGCGAATCACCGACGTCGCCGGAGATCAGGTCTACGACAACACGCCCGTGAAGAAGCAGGTGCTCACGCCGGCCGAGGACGAGCTCATGACGCAGCTGCTGCAGGGCGTCGTCACCTCGGGCACCGGAACGGCCGCCGCGTTACCCGACCGGCCGGTCGCCGGCAAGACGGGAACGACGGAGAACTACGGCGACGCGTGGTTCGTCGGGTACACGCCGCAGCTCGTGACCGCAGTGTGGGTCGGCTACCCGGACAGCCTGCGGCCGATGCTGACCGAGTTTCACGGCCGCGCCGTGGTCGGCGGGACGTTCCCCGCGCTGATCTGGAAGTCGTTCATGGAGTCCGCGTTCACCGCGCTGCACGCCGCCCCCGAGACCTTCGCGTCTCCCCCCTACCTCTCGGTCGTGAGCCGACGCGTCACGTACCGCGACGGCCGGACCGAGCTCGACAACGGTCATTGCCGTGACACGACGCTCGTCGTCTACTTCAGCGGAAACGGCCCGCCGACGACGGCGAACTGCAGGGTCAACGAGGTCGAGGTTCCCAACGTCGTCGGGTGGAAGCTCTCCTCCGCGCGCGTGCGCCTCGAGGCGCAGCCACTGACGCCGCAACTCATCTACAAGCCGGCCACCGCCGGGCAGCGGATCGGCACGGTGCTCCGGCAGTACCCGGCGGGCGGCAACCTCTCGTCGTTCGACAAGGTCACGCTCGTCCTTGCCAAGCCGTTGCACGGTGTCGTACCGCTTCTCGTCGGCTTGAGCCTGCCGGCCGCGCGCACGAAGCTCGCGCGGTTGAAGCTCCAACCGACCGTCAGCTTCGGCACGGCCGCGAAGCAAGCGAAGGCGAAGGCAGGGCACGTCCTCTCGCAGGTGCCGCGTCCCGGCGTCGCCGCTGCGCCCGGGATGAAGGTGCGCCTCGTCGTCGCGCGACGCGCGCGCTAGCCTCGCGACGTGGGCGGAGACTCGATCGAGATGCCGCTCACGGGCGGCGACGTCACCGAGGGAATCGTGCGCGTCGGCAACACCGTGCGCCGCCCACGCGGTCCGTGGGCGAGCTCGGTCGCCGCGTATCTCCGCCATCTCGAGCTCGTCGGATTCGACGGTGCGCCACGCTTCCTCGGCATCGACGAACACGGGCGGGACATCCTCGACTTCGTCGAGGGTGCTGTGCCGAGCCAGCCGGTCGTAGAGCCGTGGGCGGCGGGGCTACCCGTACTGACGGGGGTCGCGCGGTTGCTGCGCCGACTGCATGAGGCGTCGGCCGCCTTTGTCCCGCCGGACGGCGCCTGCTGGTTCGG
>DATEXK010000067.1:0-2236 GCA_035257065.1 Gaiellaceae bacterium
CCCGCCGAGCCCGCGAGCAGCCAGCCGAGCGCGAGGTTCGCCGCGAGTGCTGCGCCGAGTGCCGCCGGCGCGCCTGCCGGGAAGAACAGTGCGAAGAGGACGAGCAACCCGAGCACGAGCACCGATGCGGCCATCGTCGAGGCACGCGAGACGACGATGTGCGACTCGAGCCGATCGAGCGTGCGCACCGGGTTCGCATCCTTCTGCGACTGCAGCATGTGCGGCGTCTGGAGCGCCGTACGCGCAACGTCGGCAATCGACACGAGCCCAGGTACGCGTGTGAGATCCGAGCGCAGCAGGCCGTGGTAGCCGCGGCCGATGACGGCGATCGGATAGCGGCGGTTGTTTGCGACACGCAGCTCCGGCGGCATGCCGATCACGATCACCGGGCCGCTGAGCGGGATCAAGCTCGCCTTCTTGACGTGGATCAGCACGACGTCCGTCCGCGGCCACGCGAGACGCGTGTTGTAGAGGATCCCGCGCACCATCCCGGCGAAGGCGTCGGCCGCGCTCGTCCGGGGGCCTGAGTTCGGGACGACGAGCCCGACTGCGCCGACGGACGCCAGCTGCGGCAGGTCGGCGATGCTGAGGTCGCGGACGACGACGACGCTGAAGATCTGGCGGTGGTGGCCCGTGAAATCCGAGGACGTCTGCGCGCCCGCGTGCTCGGCGAGGAGCAACGCGAGCGCGCACACGACCACGAATGCGCGCGCCACCTTCACCAGTTGAGCCTACCCGGTGGTCGAAACCCTAGACCAAGGGGACGAGCACGGTAGCGCTGAAGGCGCCGGCGATGCCGAGAGCCCAGCTCGCCGCGGTGGAGAGCAGGACGACCCGGCGGATCGCGGGGGAGCGGTAGGGAGCGAGCCAGACGACGCTGCCGATCCCGAACATGATCCCGACGGCGGTCTCGACCGCGTGGAAGGCGATGCCGGCGGCGAGGCCGTGGGTGAACGAGACGCCCTGCGTCTGGAAGGCGAGGGCGATGGCGGCGCTCGTGATGCCCACGTTGCCCGGCGTGAGGGGGATCGTGCCCGCGACCTCGAGGGCAGGGACGATCACCATCGCGGCGGCGAACGGGTGGTGGATCCCGAGGGCCGCCGCGACCGCGGTGGCCGCCGCGAGCCGCCCGGCGAAGGAGAGTGCGATCCAGATGACGATGCGGAGGCCGGCCGCGGGCTCACGGCCGAGTGCATGGAAGGAGTCGAGCAGGTGGCCGGCTCGGCTGTGTGGGTTGTGGCCGCGCGCGTAGAGCGAGACGCCGACGGCGACCGTGATGAGCCCGACCGCGGCGAAGAGCGGCCAGAGTGGCAGCGTGCCGGTCGCCGACCCCGCGATGACGAGGACGGCGATGACGACGGCGCGTGCGGCGCCGAGTGCGGCGAAGGCGCTACCGGTCGTCCAGAGGCGCTCGCGGTTCGGCAGGACCCGGGAGAAGAGACCGATGCGGACGGCGTCGCCGGCGCGGGCGGGGATGAAGGTGTTGACGAGCGAGCCGGCGCCGTAGCGGGCGCAGGCGTCCGGGAGGGTCAGAGTGCCGCCGCAGAGCTTGAGGGCGGAGCGCCAGGAGCCGGCAGCCGAGACGACGGCGACCGCGAAGCCGATGCCGGCGAGCCAGAGCCATTTGGCGTCGGCGTTGTCGAGCGCGCCGAGAGCGGTTGCGACGCGCGTCCCGAGGATCTGCGGCGTTGCAACGGCGACGACGAGGGCGAGGAGGACAGCCGCGGTGGCGGCGAGGCCGCGCGTCCCGAGGCGGCTTCGGACTTCCTGAACGGTGTTGCTCATCTATGCCTTGCTATCGGCTAAGACTAAGGACAACCTGAATAGTTCGTGAGCTTCGTGTTTGGGCCTACGCTCCAGGGCGTGAAGGGCGCGATTGCAGCAGGCCATCCGTTAACGGCGGAGGCGGGCGCGCAGATACTGGCGGCAGGCGGAAACGCCGTCGATGCGTGCATCGCCGCCGCCTTCACGTCGTGGGTGTGCGAGAGCCCGCTGACGGGCCCGGGCGGGGGCGGCTTCATGCTCGTCCACGACGCGCGGGACGGAAAGACGCGGCTGCTCGACTTCTTCGTCGCCGTCCCGGGCACCGCGACGGCAGCCGCGCCCGTCCAGAAGTGCTGCTGCGTGTCGCCGTCGAAGTCGACAACCAGCTCCAGCAGCTCGCCGGCGGCGTGCGCGGCAGCCGGAACGGAGACGAAGAAATCGAGCAGCCGCGTCTTTCCGTCCCGCGCGTCGT
>DATEXK010000068.1:0-4547 GCA_035257065.1 Gaiellaceae bacterium
CAGCGGCTGGAACGTTCCGTAGTCGAGGTACGACTTCAACCGTGCGAGCGCGCCGACGACGTCGGAGCGGCCGAGCACGAATGCGATCCGCCAGCCGGCGAGCGAGAAGCCCTTCGTCATCGAGTACAGCTCGACGGCCACCTCACGTGAGCCCTCGGCCTCGAAGATCGACGGCGGGCGGTAGCCGTCGAAGCCGAGATCGGCGTAGGCGAAGTCGTGCACGAGCACCATTTCCTTCTCGCGCGCGAAGTCGACGAGCTCCTGCATCTGCGCGCGGTCGGCGATTGCGGTCGTCGGGTTGTGCGGGAACGAGCACAGGAGCACGCGCGGCCGCGGCTGCGAGAGCTCCCACGCTTCCTTTACGCCCTCAACGAAGTCGACCTCAGGCCCCACGGGAACGCGCTGCACCGCTGCGCCGGCGAATCCCGGCGCGAAGAGATGGATCGGGTAGCTCGGGCTCGGCACGAGCGCGACGTCGCCCGGACCGAGGAGCACCCAGAGGAGATGGACGAGCCCTTCCTTCGCGCCGAGCGACATCGTGGCTTCGGTCTCCGGATCGAGCTGGACACCGAACCGCTCCTCGTACAGCTCGCACACCGCACTGCGCAGATTCGGTAGGCCTCGGCTACTCGAATAGCGGTGGTTACGCGGCAGCAGCGCAGCTTCGCGCAGCTTCTCGACGGCGATCTCGGGCGGCGGGACGTCGGGATTGCCGAAGCCGAAGTCGATCACGTCCTCGCCGGCCCGCCGCAACTCGAGCTTCAGGCGCTCGACTTCGGCAAAGGCGTATGGAGGGAGCGCGTCTACGCGGCGAAACTGCGTCACGCAGCAGATCGTCGCAGAGCGCGGAGCTCGGCGCGGACCGCAACGACGTCGCCGATCACGACGAGCGCGGGAGTCGGGAGCTCGCGCGCTGCGACGGCGATGGCGCCGAGCGGCGCCGTGACGACCTGCTCGCGCTCGGTGGTGCCGGCCGAGATCACCGCGGCGGGCGTTCGGGCAGAGAGCCCGTGCTCGATCAGGCGCTCGGCGAGCCGGCCGACGACCGCACCGGCCATGAAGGCGACGAGTGTGCCCGGGACACGGGCCAGCGCGGCTGCGTCGAGCTGCTCGACGTCGTTCGCCGCGAAGGCTGTGACCGTCGACGAGACGCCGCGATGGGTAACGGGAATGCCGACCGACTCGGGCACCGCGGCGATCGACGACACCCCGGGCACGAGCTCGAACGCCACGCCCGCCTCGGCGAGCGCGAGCGCTTCCTCGCCGCCGCGCCCGAAGACGAACGGATCGCCGCCCTTGAGGCGGACCACACGCCGACCGTTGCGACCGTGCATGACGAGCAGCTTGTTCACGTCCTCCTGCTTGAAGTCGTCGCGCGCGATGCGCAGCGCGTCGGCGGGAGCCTCGTCGACGAGCTCGTCCGCGACGAGCCGGTCGTAGACGAGCACGTCGCACTCGCGCAGGCGCGCCAGTCCGCGGACCGTGATCAGCTCGGGGTCGCCGGGGCCGGCGCCGACGAGCGCGACGCTCATCCAAGCGCCTCGGTCACGAGGTTGCGAAAGTAGTCGCGGCGTTCCTCGTAGGTACGAAGGTTCTGCTTTGCCCACGGCCGCCGGCGGCGCAGCTCGTGCGCGAGCGACTCGTGCTCCTCGCCGATCTGCGACGCGAAGCTGTCGCGCAGCCACTGCGCGAGGGCGGGCGACGCACCGCCGGTGGAGACGGCGACGACGACCGGCCCCTGACGCGTAACGGCCGGCAGGATGAATGAGCAGAGCTCCGGCACGTCGGCGACGTTGCAGAAGAGATTGCGTTCCTCCGCGTCGGCGAACACGCGCCGGTTGACCTCCTCGACGGAGGTTGCCGCAACGACGAGCCTGCGGCCGTCGAGATCCGACGCGCGGTACTCGCGCCGCAGGAGCTGCACGGGCAGCGCGACGACCTCGTCGGCGATCTCCGGCGCGACGACGGTCACGCATGCGCCACACGCGAGCAGGCCGGCGATCTTCTCGTGACCGACCTTGCCGCCGCCGACGACGAGACAGTCGCGGCCCGCGAGATCCAGGCACGCGATGTAGTGGTCCTGCGGTGTTTGCTGCTGATCGGGCATCAGACGCCGACGGAGTGGATCCGCGCGCCCGCGCGGTCGAGCTTGACGCTCAGCTCGAGGCCTTCGACCGCGACCGAGACGACGTACGCGCCGGGGCCTGCCGACTGCACCTTGACGCTCTCGAGCACGCGGCCCTCGAGCGCGTCGAGCGCCGAGCTGACCTCCTGCGCGCTCTCGGAGAGCGCCCGCCCACCGGGCAGCCGGCGGAAGGTCTTCAGCGCGGCCTGCTCGCCCTCGGGCCCGTAGACGCTGCGGATGCGGCCGGTCGAGAGACCGAGCTCGATCAGCTCTTCGAGCGCCTGCGCCTCGTCGTCGCCGAGCTCGCCCTCCTGCACGGCAGCCACGAGATCCGCCAAACGGCCGCGCCGCTCCTCGTCCTGCACCATCGCGAGCACCGCCTGCGCCTCGCCGAGCGCGACCTCGGCCGCGTCGCCGCGCACCGCGATCATTTCAGCGCGTCCTTGCCGAGAATCGCCTTCAGCTCGTGCTCGAAGCCGCCGTGCTCGATCGAGCAGTGCATGCCGCACTCCTTCGGCGCGTTCGACTCCCACCACCAGCGCCCGGCGCGGTCGTCCTCGTCGGGCCCGATCGCCCGCGTGCACGGAGCGCAGCCGATCGACGTGTAGCCCTGCGCGTAGAGACCATGAACCGGGACGTCGTTCTCCCCGAGATACGCCCACACCTCACGCTTCGTCCACTCTGCGAGCGGGTTGAGCTTCACGATCGCGCCGTGGTCGTGGTCGATCTCGACCTTGCGGATGTTCGTGCGTGTTGCCCACTGGTCGCGGCGCAGACCGGTGACCCAGGCGTCGAGGCCGTCGAGGTGCTTCGTCAGCGGCTGTACCTTGCGCACGTTGCAGCAGAGCAGCCGGTTCTCGACCGACTCCTTCATCAGGTCGAGCCCCTTGATCGAGATGAGCCGCTCGACCTGAGCGGGATCCGGCTCGAGCACCTCGAGGTTGAGCCCCGGATACCGGTCGCGCAGCTCTGCGATGAGCATGTGCGTCTCCTCGGGCAGGCGACCGGTGTCGACGGAGAAGATCCGGACCGACGGGTCGATCTTGTAGGCCATGTCGATCAGGGCGACGTCGTCGGCCTGGAACGCGGCCGAGATCGCGAGGCGCGGGCTGAACCGCTCGATCGCGAACTCGAGCACGACCTGCGGCTCCTCCCCCTCGAACTCCACCGACAGCTCGCCGGCCTCCAGCTCGTCGATCAGCTCATACGTGCTCATGCCTCGACCGTCTCCTCTCGACTCTCTCGCCCCGGGCGCTTGCGTGCGGGCTCGAGGCCGGCGAGAACGCCGAGCTCGTCGTCCGACAGGCGGCGCTGGAATGCCGTAAACGTCTCGTTGTCTTCGCGCTGGTCGAGCCAGCCGCGCACGATCCCCTCGACCGCCGGCTCGAGCTGCTCGCTCGCGACGCGGCGGAACAGCGAGCGGCCGACCTCCGGCGCCGGCCCGAGCGAGCCGCGCACGAAGATGTCGTACGCCGAGATGCGCTGCCCGTCGGCGTCCTTGCCGGTGGTCGCCTGGAAGCCGAGGTCGCCGACCCAGTGCTGCGCGCACGCGTGCGGGCAGCCGTCGAGATGGAGGCGCAGCTCGCTGACCGCGTCGCCGAACGTCGTCTCGAGGTGATCGAGGAGGTCGCGCAGCCGGTCCTTGGTCTGGCCGACCGAGAAGTTGCAGTGCGGCTCGCCGGTGCACGCGATCGAGTTGGCCCAGATCTCGTTCGTCTCGAGCGGCAACCCGAGCTCGTCGAGCTGTGCGAGGACGACATCCACCTGCTCGTTCGGGACGCCGGTGACGATCAGGTTCTGCTGACGCGTCAGGCGGAGGTCGCCGCCGAACGAGTCGACGAGGTCGGCGACGGCGATCAGCTGCTCGCCGGCGCTCAGCCCGAGCTGCACGGGGACGCCGATGTACGAAAGACCGTCGTGCTTCTGGGCGTGCACGCCGATGTGCGCGGACGGCTGCGCGTCGATCGGCGGCAGCTCGAAGCGCTCGAGCGTGCGGCCGAGCTTCTCCTCGACACGCTCGCGCATTCCGTCGGCGCCGATGTCGTCGACCATGAACTTCATGCGCGCCTTCACCCGAGACATCCGGTACTTCAGGTCCTCGCTCCAGACGAGCGTGGTCGCGCCGAGGATCTCGACCGCTTCCTCCTTCGACACGAAGACGCCCATGTCGCGCGCCATGCGCGGCACCGAGGAGAGGCCGCCGCCGACCTGGACGGCATAACCCTCGCGCCCATCGTTCAACACGCCGACGAGCGAGATGCAGTTGATCTCGGGGGCGTTACACCGGTCGGGGCAGCTCGCGATCGAGTACTTGTGCTTCCGCGGCAGGTTCGCCCACTCGGGGTTGCCGTAATACGTCTCCGTCGTTGCGTCGACGATCGGCGTGCTGTCGAAGAGCTCGTCGGCGGCGATGCCGGACACG
>DATEXK010000069.1:0-5095 GCA_035257065.1 Gaiellaceae bacterium
GATCGACCGCAGCCCGTAGGCGAGCTCCTCGTCGTTGATCGCGATACCGGACGCCCTGACCTTGACCAGCTCTGCCCGGAACGCCTTGGGATCGGTGAGCGTGTTCGGCCCGCGCGGCACGAAATCGATGCGCTCGATGACCTCCTCGAGGCGCTCCTCGGAGACGAACGCGAGGATCGCCTTTCCCATCGCGGTGCAGTAGGCCGGCAGGCGCGCGCCCACGTGGAGGTTGAGGTCGATCTGCTGCTGGCCCGGCCGGGCCGCCCGGCAGCGCTCGATGTAGACGATGTCGGTCCCGTCGAGAATCGCCACGTTGACGGTGCGCTGCGTCTCGTCGCTCAACCGGCGCAGGTGCGGCGCGGAGACCTCCAGCAGGTCCATCGAGTTCAGCGCGGAGAAGCCGAGATCGAGCACCTTCGGGCCGAGGCGGTAGCGCTTCGAGTCGGGATCTTGCTGCAGGTAGCCGAGCTTCGCGAGCGTGGCGACGTAGCGGTGCACCGTGCTCCGGCTCAGCTCGAGCCCGCGCGAAAGCTCACTCACGCCGATCAGCGGGCGGTCAGAATGGAACGTGGAAAGGATCGCGAGGCCACGCGCCAGGGACTGCGAAGTGCCCGTGCTCCCCTCCGAGGGCCGCATCGGCGTATCCTATCCTTGTTCCACCAATCGGAACGCTGTCTTGACAAACGGGGCAGTTCGCTGAAAGTGTCCGAGTCGATCGCCGCAGACGCCGGCAGACACACGCGCGGTCGGGATCGGGATCCTCACTCAAGGTTTTCGTCGACAGAAGGAGTTGTACGCGGCATGAGCTCGCAAAGCTTGGAGGCGTTGCTACAGACCGTCGGGAGTCCGGTGGAGCTGGCCCGGAACTCCCAGATTGGACCGTACGTGTACCCGAAGGTGCCGGGCGAGTTCTCGAACTGGCACGACGAGCAGCATGCGTGGCGCGAGACGAGCTGTCTCTTCGATCAGTCGCACCACATGACAGACCTGACCATCAAGGGCCCTGACGCGCTGAAGCTGCTCTCGGCCACCGGCATCAACAGCTTCGCGACATTCGCGGTGAACAAGGCGAAGCAGTTCGTCGCCTGCAACTACGACGGCTACGTGATCGGCGACGCGATTCTCTTCTACCTCGACGACGATGTGTTCAGCCTCGTCGGCCGTCCGTCCGCTCACAACTGGGTGCAGTACCACGGCGAGACCGGCGACTACGACGTGACCTTCGAGCGCGACGAGCGCTCGGCCGTGAACCCGACGGGCCGCAGGCTCTACCGTTATCAGGTGCAGGGCCCCACGGCCCTCGAAGTGCTGGAGAAGGTCACCGGCGGCCCACTGCCCGAGATCAAGTTCTTCAACATGGGCGAGATCACGATCGCCGGCCACACCGTGCGCGCGCTGCACCACGGCATGTCGGGCGTCCCCGGGCTCGAGCTCTTCGGCCCCTGGGCCGAAGGCGACGAGGTCAAGGCCGCGATCGTCGAGGCGGGCAAGGAGTTCGGCCTCGCGCAGGTCGGGTCGCGCGTCTACGCGACGAACACCCTCGAGTCGGGCTGGATCCCCTGCCCGCTGCCCGCGATCTTCACCGGCGACGACCTGAAGTCCTACCGCGAGTGGCTCCCCGCGAACGGGTACGAGGGCACCGGCTCGCTCGGCGGCAGCTTCTACTCGAACGACATCTCGGACTACTACCTCACTCCGTGGGATCTCGGTTACGGGCCGTTCGTGAAGTTCGACCACGACTTCACCGGTCGCGAGGCGCTCGAGAAGCTGGGCGACCCGAAGCGCAAGAAGGTCACGCTCGCCTGGAACGGCGAAGACGTAACCCGCGCGATGGGGACACAGTTCCAGAAGGAGAACCGCGCGAAGTACATCGATCTCCCCCTCTCCAACTACTCGACGTGGCCGAACGACAAGATCCTGCAGGACGGGAAGATGGTCGGCGTGTCGACGTTCTCCGGCTACAGCTCGAACGAGAGCTCGATGCTCTCGCTCGCGATCGTGAACGCCGAGCAGAGCGAGCCGGGAACCGAGGTCACGCTCGTGTGGGGCGAGGAGGGCGGCGGATCGTCGAAGCCCGTGGTCGAGCGCCACGTGCAGACGGAGATCCGCGCAATCGTCTCGCCGGTCCCGTACGCCGAGGTCGTGCGCGCCTCGTACAGGCCGCACTAACATCGTGAGCGTGAGCGCCGACGTCGAGCTCCTCGGCCTGTACTGGACGGTCTCAGGGCCGGTCGAGGTGCACTACGGTCGCGAGTGGAGCCTCTTCAGCTGGGCCGACCGCTGCGCCGAAGCGCGCACGGTCGGCTTCAGCGGGCTCGGCCTCTGGCACGCGGACATCCGGCATCTGCTCGAGACACAGAGCCTGGCCGAGCTGAAGGAGATCTTCGACGACAACGGGCTCCGGTACCTCGAGCTCGAGTTCCTGGGGGACTGGTTTCTCGACCAGGACGACGAGCGCCGGCGAGAGGCCGACGAGACCCGCGCGCTGCTCTTCGAAGTTGCGGAGGTGTTCGGCGCACACCACATCAAGGCCGGGAACATCGCCGGCGTGACGTGCGGCCTCTCGCAGATCACCGAACGGTTCGCCGAGCTCTGCGCCGACGCCGCGCAGCACACCGACGCGAAGATCGTCTACGAGTTCATGCCGCCCGACGTCAACGTCCACACGCTCGACGCCGCCCTCACGATCGTCGAAGGAGCGGCCGCTCCGAACGGCGGCCTCGCGATCGACACGTGGCACATGTCCAAGCTCGGAATCAAGCCGCTCGAGTTGCAGCGCATCCCGCTCGAGTACCTGTCGTGGATCGAGCTGAGCGACGGCCAGTTCGCAGACATGGAAGACGGTGTCGACGAGACGATCAACCATCGCGCACTGCCCGGCGAAGGCGAGTTCGACATCCGCGGCTATGTCGACGCGTGCCGCGAGCACGGCTACCCCGGGCCTTGGGGCGTCGAGGTGCTATCCGAAGAGTTGCGCAACAACCCGATCGACGTGATCTTCCGGCGGGCCTACGACACGACCGCCTCCCAATTCGGAAACGAGAGGAGCTCCACGTGAGTGCAGCGAAGGGAGTCAAGGAGCTCGACCGCGACCGGCTCGTCTGGATGTACACCCAGATGCTGCGGATCCGCGAGTTCGAGGAGCGCGTCAAGCACACCTTCGAGGAGCATCCGGGCGTCATCCGCGGCCACACGCATCTCGCCGACGGCGCCGAGGCGTCGATCGTCGGCTCGATCGCGACACTCGGCCCCGACGACCAGTTCTTTGCGACGTACCGCTGCCACGGCTACCCGATTGCGCGCGGCACCGATCCCAAGGCGATGATGGCCGAGATCTACGGGCGCAAGGATGGGCTCTGCAAGGGGATCGGCGGCTCGATGCACCTCACCGACGTCTCCAACGGCTTCATGGGAACGTCGGGCATCGTCGCGGCCGGCATCCCGCACGCGACCGGCGCCGCCTGGGCCGCGCAGATTCGCAAGAAGAATCAGGTCGTGCTGTGCTTCTTCGGCGACGGCGCGTCGAAACAGGGCGCCTTCTCCGAGTCGCTCAACATCGCGTCGTTGTGGAAGCTCCCGGTCGTGTACGTGATGGAGAACAACGGCTACAACGTCCACACGCGCACCGAGCAGGAGGACGCCAACCGCGCGCACGGAGACGAGCTCTCCATGAAGGCGAAGGCATTCAGCATGCCCGGCGTGACGATCGACGGCCGCGACCCGGTCGGTGTCTACGAGACCGTCGGTGCAGCGGTTGCGCGCGCACGTGCAGGCGAGGGCCCGACGCTCGTCGAGTCGCAGATGTATCGCCTATCGGCGCACGGAAACATCATCGCGCCGCCCGGCGTGCCGCTGCACTACCCGGAGCACGAAGCGATCGAGAAGTTCGGCGCGCCGGAGGAGTACGCCGCCGCCCTCGCGGGCGACCCGGTGCCGGCGTTCCGCGGCCGGCTCATCGCCGACGGCACGCTCTCGGTCGACGAGGCCGAGGCGATTGCCGCGCAGGTGCGCGACGAGATGCAGGCCGCAGTGGACTTCGGCGTCAACAGCCCGTTCCCCGACGTCGAATCAGCCCTCGAGTACGTCTACGCCTAGGAGGCGATTCTCATGGCACATGAACTGCCCTTCATCGCCGCCATCGACGAGGCGATCAGGCTCGAGATGGAGCGCGACGACACCGTCCTCTACTTCGGCCAGAACATGGCGACAACCGAGAACGAGCCGTACGTCGACGCGTTCGGCAAGGATCGCGTCCGCGTCACCCCGATCTCCGAGACGGCCGAGATCGGCATGGCGATCGGCGCTGCCATGGCCGGCTTTCGGCCCGTGGTCGAGCTCTACATGGCCGAGTTCATGCTCGTGGCGATGGACCAGGTGATCAACGAAGCGCCGCGCTTCCGGGCGATGAGCGGCGGCCAGGTGAAGGTCCCGCTCGTGCTCAAGGCCGGTTTCGGCTTCACCGCCGGCTGGGCGGGCCAGCACACCGGCACGATCGGCGCGCTCTTCATGGGCGTACCGGGCCTCAAGGTCGTGATGCCGTCGACGGCCGCCGACGCCAAGGGTCTCATGGCGACCGCGATCCGCGACGACAACCCGGTCGTCTACCTGCACCACTACCTGCTGACGCTCGAGCACGGCGAGGTGCCCGACGGCGAGTACCTCGTCCCGTTCGGCAAGGCCGCGATCCGGCGCGAGGGCGGCGACGTGACGATCGTCGCCACCGGCTGGACCGTCGACCGCGCGCTCGGCGCCGCGGAGAAGCTCGCCGCGGAGGGCATCCAGGCGGAGGTGATCGACCCGCGCACGCTCGCGCCGCTCGACACGCAGACGATCCTCGAGTCGGTCGGCAAGACCGGGCGGCTCGTGCTCGTCGACCAGGCGACGCGGCATGCGTCCGTCTCGACGGTGATTGCGGGCGAGGTGGCGGAGCACGGGTTCTCGTCGCTGAAGGCCCCGATCGTGCAGGTCACCGCACTCGACGCGACGATTCCGTACAGCGAGCCGCTCGAGGCGTGGGTCATGCCCAACGAGGACAAGATCGTCGCCGCCGTGCAGCAGGTGCTCGGCTCGGCGCCCGTGACGGCGTAGACGCGTG
>DATEXK010000070.1:0-9469 GCA_035257065.1 Gaiellaceae bacterium
GTGCGGACGCCGGCATGACGTGCAACCTCGAGCGCGTACAGCGCGGTGTCGAGTGGAATCTCGAGCTGCACGCAGCAGATGTCGGCCGCCGCGATCCGGTCTGCAAACGCGTCGACGTGCGCGCGCGAAAGCTCCGCGAGCGCACCGGGCACGACGACGATGCGGTTCTGGCCCGACGGCTCGACGAAGATCGGCGCGACCATCGTTGCAGCGCTCGCGCGCACAGCATCGGCTCGCACGCCCTCCTCCTGCCAGAGCGCGAGCGCGTCGTGGCCGAACGCGTCGTCGCCGATCGCGGTAAGGAAGTCGACCTCGGCCCCGAGCCGGGCGCAGCCGACCGCCTGGTTCGAGCCTTTGCCGCCGTGGTCGCGGCGGAACGCGCGCCCGATCACGGTCTCCCCAGCGTCCGGCACGCGGTCGAGCTCGACCGTCAGGCCGACCCCATAGCTCCCGACGATCGCAACCCGCGCCACGCGGCCAATCTACTGTCCCCGCGGGGCACGTCAGGCGCCAGGCACGAGCCGTGTCTGCCGGGGACATCGATGCGCATGGCTGCGCGCTTCTGCCGGACGGGACATGTCGCGAACGGCGACGTCCGGTGACAGTCGCCGGACGTGGGGGTCGCGGACACGTCCGCGAGAGGCGGACCGACCTACTCGGTTGTGGCGTACGTGTGGTATTCCGACGCGTCGACGAGGACGCGGCGGGGCTTCGAGCCTTCGTAGCCGCTGATGATGCCGCGGCGCTCGAGCATGTCGATGAGCCGGCCGGCCCTCGTGTAGCCGACGCGGAGGCGGCGCTGGATCATCGAGACGGATGCGGTTTGCGTCGTGACGACGATCTCGATCGCCTTGTCGAGCAGCGGATCGTCGTCGGGATCGAAATCACCGTGTGCGCCGTCGTCCGCGTCCGGGTCGACGAACACCTCGGGCAGCTCGAGATAGGCCTCGTCGAGCTCCTGCTCGCGTTGCTTCGTCTGCTCGACGACGAGCGCGATCTCTTCCTCGGAGACGTAGGCGCCCTGCACACGCTGGACGCGCGACGTGCCGAGCGGCTTGAACAGCATGTCGCCCTGGCCGAGCAGGGACTCGGCGCCGCCGTGATCGAGGATCACGCGCGAGTCCGTCATCGACGACACCGCAAACGCGATGCGCGACGGCACGTTCGCCTTGATCATGCCGGTGATCACGTCGACGGACGGCCGCTGCGTTGCAAGCAGGAGATGGATCCCGACCGCGCGCGACTTCTGCGCGAGCCGGATGACCGCGTCTTCGACGGCCTGCGGCGCGATCATCATCAGGTCGGCGAGCTCGTCGATCACGACGAGCAGGTACGGGATCGTCGGCTCGCCGCGCTGGCGGAATGCCCGGTTCGCCTCGTTGAGGTTGCGCGCGCGGACGGAAGCGAGCCGCTCGTAGCGGCGCTCCATCTCGGCCACGCAGTTCGCGAGTACGGCGCTCGCCTCCTTCGGGCTCGAGACGACCGGCGTCAGGAGGTGCGGCACGGACTCGTAGTGGTTGAGCTCGATCCGCTTCGGATCGATGAGGATCATCCGCATCTCGTCGGGTGTCGCGCGCAGCAGGATCGACGTGAGCATGGCGTTGATGCAGCCCGACTTGCCCGACCCCGTCGTCCCGGCGATCAGCAGGTGCGGCATGCGCGCGAGATCCGTCCACACGGCGGCGCCGGAGATGTCCTTGCCGAGCCAGACCGAGAGCGGGCTCGCCGTCGCGGGCAGGTCGTCGAAGATGTCGCCGAGCGTGACGAGGTTCGGCGAGAGGTTCGGCACCTCGACGCCGACTGCCTGCTTGCCTGGAATCGGCGCGAGGATGCGGATCTCGGTCGTCGCGAGTGCATACGAGAGGTCGTCCTTCAGCGCGGCCACCTTCGCAACCTTCGTGCCCGGAGCGAGCTGGAGCTCATAACGTGTCACGCGCGGCCCTGAGATCTGCCCGATCACGTTCGCGTCGACGCCGAAGTGCGAGAGCGTCTGCACGAGCAGGTCGGCGATCCGCGCCGCGGTCTCCTCCGACGCGGCCTCCTTCACGGGTGAGGTGCGCAGGACGTCGCGGTCGGGCAGCTTGTACTCCGCGTGCTCCGCCGTCATGTCGTCGAACAGCGTCGGTGGATCCTCGACGAGCTTCGCGTGCTGGCCGGTGAACGGTGCAGGCTCGGTGCTGAACATCGGCGCGAGCGCATACGGCACTGCCGGCTCTTGGCCGACGACGTCGGGATACGCCTCCACCGCGTCGACGAGCGGCTTCTTTACGCGCTTCGCGGGAGCGGCAGCGATACCGGCGGTGAGCGCCGGCTCGTCCCAGCTGTCGACCGGCCCGCTACGCGCGCGACGGGCGGCGCGCGACGCAGTTGCGACGTCACGCACCCGGTGATGCGAGCGCCGGAGGATCGCGCCGAGGGAAGCTCCGGAGAGAAGCAGTGCGCCCACGAGCAGCAGCAATGCTCCGAGAATCGTCGCGCCGGTGGCGCCGACGGCGACGCCGACCGCGCCACCGAGCACCTGGCCGAGGTAGCCGCCCTGGTCCCGGCCGAGCATGATCATCAACCCGCCGGCGAGGACGCCGAGTCCCAACCGGAATGGGCGCACGTCGACGAGGGCGCTGCGGGCGACCATCAGGCCGCCGACAGCGACCAGCGCGACCGGCAGCCCCCACGCTGCCCCGCCGATCAGGGCGTGGAAGCCGTCGACGAGCGCGCCGCCGACATAGCCGCCGTTCCAGCCGACATAGAGGACGCTGCCCAGAAAGAGCCCGAGCGCGACGAGGCCGAGGCCCCACACCTCAGGACGATTGACGCTTCGCTGCCTCGCGGCCTTCGGCGCGGCCTTCTTCCTCCCGGTGGACGGCTTGCGACGCAGCGTGCTCTTGCGCTTGGAGCGCGGCATGAAGGCCCTGTTCGCGCGCGTCGGGCGCGCTCCTTCTCCCGAAAGGTCTCCAATCAGGCGAGAGAGCCGATTCGCTCGACCAGCAGCTCGAGGAAGCGCTCCGCGTCCACGTCGATGCCCGCGTGGGCGTTCCGGGGGGCGTCCTGGAGGACGAGCCAGCGATCGACGACCGTCCGGCCGTCGCAGTGCTGCGAGGCCGTCTCGATCGCGATGTTGCAATTCAGCGTCGTGACCAGCGTCGGATCGATCACCTGGGCGACGGCAAGCGCGTCGTGGATGGGCGACCCGTCGAAGCCGTAGCGCGCCTCGTGGAACCGCTGGAAGAAGTCCGACAGCTCGGCCACGACCCGGCCCGCCGCGCCGGTGTCGCGCAGGCGATCCGCGTGCGCCCGCGTGAACAGCGCCTTGTGCGTGATGTCGAGCCCGATCATCGTGACCGGGATCCCGCTCCCGAACACCGCCGCCGCGGCCTCCGGATCGACGAACGCGTTGAACTCCGCGGCCGGCGTGGTGTTGCCCTCGGCGATCGCGCCGCCCATCCAGACGATCCGCTCGAGCCTGTCGCAGACGTCGGGATGACGCTCGAGCATCAGCGCGACGTTCGTCAGCGGTCCCGTCGGGACGAGCACGACCCCGGGCTCGATCAGCTCCGCCAGGAAGTCGGCAGCGTGCGCAGCGACGACCGTCGTCGTCGGCTCCGGGAGCGACGGGCCGTCGAGACCGCTCTCGCCGTGCACGTTGGCCGCAACACGCAGCGTCCGGCGGAGCGGCGCGTCCGCGCCTGCAGCCACCGGGATGTCGGTGCGCCCGGCGAGCTCGAGCACCTTGAGGGCGTTGCGTGTGGTCTTTTCGAGCGTCTGATTGCCGGCGACGGTCGTGATGCCGCGCACCTCGACCTCGGGCGAGGCGAGCGCGAGCAGGATCGCGATCGCGTCGTCGTGGCCGGGATCGCAGTCGATGACGATGGGCGTGCTCACAGGAACGCGTCGACCTCCTCTGCTGTCGGGAGCGATGTCTGCGCGCCGAAGCGCGACGCGGCGATCGCGCCCGCCACGCAGGCACGTCGCAGTGCCTCGTCCCGCGCTCGCCCTTCGAGCAGCGAGACGACGAAGCATGCGGTGAACGCATCACCGGCAGCCGTACCGTCCACGGCCTCGACCGAAGGCGGCGTCGCGCGCGCGACCTCCTTCCCGTCCTCGAGCAGGATTGCGCCCTCGGCGCCGAGCGTGACGGCGATCACACCGTTGCGGTTGGGCAGTGCATCGAGCTCGTAGTGGTTCACGATCGTCAGGTCGGCCGCGGGAATTCGCTCCGGATCGTGCGCCGGAGCGGCATTGAGAAAGAATTCCGCCGGCGCAGTGAGGGATGCCTCCTCCACGGTTTCGAGCGGAATCTCGAGCTGGCAGAGCACTGCATCGGCGTCGGGGAGCGAGAGGTCCTCTGGACGAAGGTCGAGGTTCGCGCCCGGCGCGACGACGATCACGTTCTCGCCGGCGGCGTCGACGGTGATCAGCGCGACGCCGGTGGTGCCGCTCGAGCGCTTCAGCCGGTCGAGCCCGACCCCCGCAGCCTGCAGGCCGGCGAGCGCCTCGGCGGCGAGGTCGTCGTTCCCGACACAGCCGATCAGCGTCACGACGGCGCCGAGCCGGGCTGCGGCGACGGCCTGATTCGCGCCTTTGCCTCCGGGGATCCGGCTGAACGTCGCGCCGGTCACGGTCTCCCCGGGCCGCGGCAGCCGCTCGGCACGGGCAACGAGGTCGAGATTGATCGACCCGACGACTGTGAGACGCGGCGCTGGCATGCGGCCGAGCTTAGAGGCTACGAGATTGCGAGCGCGCGCAGGTCGTCGAGCGCGCGGCCGAGCAGGTTCTCGCGCAGGTCGAACAGGCCTGCCCACAGCGAGGAGACGTCGGGCGTCGCGTCGATGCGCGCCGAGGCGCTGAGCCCTTCGAGCGCACGAACGAGCACGGCGAGCTCGAGATATGCCTGCGCGACACGCTCGGGCATCACGTTCACACCCGCGCGGGAGAGAACCGGCTCCCAGTCGACGAGCTCGGCGGCGCCCGGCCCGCCGTACCACGAGCGTCCCTCCGCCACGTCCGCTTCGAGCTCGAGCAGGTAGCGCTGCAGCGGCTCCTCGAGGCCGGCGAGCGCCGTCTCGATGCGGTCGGCCGCGTGCCGCAGCGCCGCCTGGCGGGCTCCCGGCGTCGCGGGCTGGGCGTCGCCCCGCGCCCACCGCTCGAGCAGGCGGCAGAAGGAGAGCGCCGAGGCCTCGCAGGCCCCGAGCTGTGCGATCAGCCGCAACGCCGTCGGCTGCTCGATCGCATGCTCCTCCAGGACGTCGGCCCACGTGGGCTCGTACCGGAGCTCCGAGCTCATCAGATGGTTGCCATCAAACCTCGACGAGGGCGGGCAAGATCATCGGCCGGCGCCGCGTCCGGTCGTACACGATGCCGCCCAGCGCGTCGTGCAGATGCTCCTGGAGCAACTTGATCTCGGTCACGTCGTCACGGAGGAGATCGCCGATCACACGGCCCGCTTCTGCACGCAACTCGTCGAGCAGCGACTCTGCACCGTCGCCGAACCCGCGTGCGATCAGCTCGGGCGGTGCGGTCAGCGCGGCGGAGCCGTTCCCCTGCGCGAGCGTCGCGACGACGATCAGTACGCCGTCCTCCGACAAGCGCCGGCGGTCGCGAAGCGCGACGTCGTGCACGTCCCCCACTCCGAGGCCGTCGACGAACGTCATGCCCGCCTGCACCTTGTCGATGATGCGGCAGCCTTTCTCCGAGAGCTCGACGACGCTGCCGTTCTCGGCGAGGATGATGCCCTCTTCCGGCACGCCGCTTTCGCGCGCGAGCTGGGCGTGAGCGGCGAGCATGCGGAACTCACCGTGCACGGGCATCACGGCCTTCGGCCGGAGCAGAGCAAGGACGGTGCGCAGCTCGTCGGCACGGCCGTGCCCGGAGACGTGCACGGGCGCGTTGTCCTCGTGCAGCACCTCGGCGCCCGACTTCGCCAGGCGGTTGATCGAGTCGTGCACGCGCAGCTCGTTGCCCGGGATCGGCTTCGCGGAGATGATCACGGTGTCACCCGCCTCGACCATCACCTGAGGATGGTCGTTGTAGGCGATGCGCGTCATTGCGGACATCGGCTCGCCCTGGCTGCCCGTGCAGAGGATCAGCTGCTGCTCGGGCGGAAGCTCGGCGATCTCCTTCGGACGGAGGATCACGTCCTCCGGAATGTCCATGTAGCCGAGGTTGCGCGCGATGTTCGAGTTCTTCTTCATCGAGCGGCCGACGAACGAGACCTTGCGTCCGCACTCGATGCCGACGTCGACCGCCTGCTGCATCCGGTGCACGTTCGACGCGAACGACGCGACGAGGATCCGGCCCGTGCGGCTCGGGAAGATCTGGGCGAACGCCTCGCCGACGACCTTCTCGGATTGCGTCACGCCCGGGCGCTCGGCGTTCGTCGAGTCGCCGAGCAAGAGGTCGACGCCGCGGTTGCCGATCTCGGCGAGCTTGCCGACGTCGGTGCGCTGGCCGTCGACGGGCGTGTGGTCGATCTTGTAATCGCCGGTGTGGACGATGCGGCCGCCCGGCGTCTCCAGCACGACCGCCGCGGCATCCGGGATCGAATGGGCCATGCGGATGAATTCGATCCGGAACGGGCCGAGATCGAACGGCTCGTCGCCGGGCGCAGCCTCGCGCAGGTCGGCTTCGCGCAGCAGGCCGTGCTCGTCGAGCTTCGACTTGACGAGCCCGAGCGTCAGGCGCGTCGCGACGATGACGGGAATCTTGACCTCACGCATCAGGTACGGCAGCGAGCCGACGTGGTCCTCGTGACCGTGCGTGAGCACGACGCCCCGGATCATCGACTCGCGCTCACGCAAGTACGTGAAGTCCGGCAGCACGAGGTCGACGCCGAGATGCTCGTCGCGCGGGAACGCAAGGCCCGCGTCGACGATCACGATCGATCCGTCCGCCTCGTAGGCGGTCATGTTCTTCCCGACTTCGCCGAGCCCGCCGAGCGGGATGATGTGGCAGACGCCCATATGCGCCTGCAGTGTAGTTCCCGCTTCGCTGCGCTCGCTTCACGGGGGAAAGACGCTTCGCTGCGCTCGCTTCACGGGGGAAACCATGTTTCCCCCGTGGGCCCCCTTCTTCGTGTGCTCGCGGCGGGGTGGAATCATTGCTGCGCGGAACAAGTTCCGCTCCGCGACGGGAAGGCGATAGGACTCAGATCGAAGCGGGCTGAAGCACGCCCGCGCGCTCGAGGCAGGCGCGAACCTGCTCGAGCTCGGCGTCCGTCGGCTCGACCATCGGGAGCCGGTAGCCGCCCAGGTCGTGGCCGAGCAGGTTCATCGCCGCTTTGATCGGAATCGGATTCGTCGTGATCTTGAGCAGGTCGAAGGCAGGCTGCATCGCCTCGTTCAGGCTCTTAGCTCCTTCCTCGTCTCCCGCTCTCCAGCGGCGCAGCATCTCCTTCGTCTGATCTCCCCAGACATGCGTGTGGACGCAGATGCCGCCGACGCTGCCGAGGGCGAGGAACGGGAAGATGAGGTTGTCGTCGCCCGCGTAGAGATCGAGACCGAGCGCGGGAATGAGGCGCGCCTCGTCGAGATCGTCATGTGCCTGCTTGACAGCGCGGACGTTCGGGATCTGCGCAAGCTGCGCCATCGTCTCCGGCTCGATGTTGACGACGACGCGGCTCGGGATGTTGTAGACGATCACCGGCTTGTCCGTCGCCGCGGCAACCTCCTGGAAGTGCCGGACGATCGCCCGCTGCGGTGGCTTGTTGTAGTACGGCGTGACGACGAGGACGGCGTCGACGCCCGTCTCGTGCGCCAGCTCCGTCAGGTGCACCGAGTGGCCCGTGTCGTTCGTGCCGGTGCCGGCGATGACGGTCGCGCGGTCCCCGACCGCGTCGAGGGCCGCGGCGAAGAGCTCGAGCTTCTCCTCGTCGCGGAGTGTCGGGCTCTCCCCCGTCGTCCCGGCGACGACGAGCCCGTCGGAGCCGTGATCCACGAGATGCGTCGCCAGCTCGCGGAACTTCGCGATGTTGACGGAGCCGTCCGGATGGAACGGCGTCAGGATCGCCGTCAGGACCTCGCCCAGCATGCCCAGAGTCTACGACAGCGCTCGGAGCACGACCTGTCGGGCCGGCGGAGAGCGCCGGCGAAATGCTCGCCGGTCGACCCTCCGCCGAGGACGACGACTTTCGCTACTTCAGCTTGTTCGCCGTGAGGAACGCCGAGGCGACGGCTTCCGGCGACTTCTTGTCGATCGCGACGGCCTTGTTCATCGCGATCATCGCAGCGAGCGAGAGCTTCGCCGAGACGGCGTTCACCGTGGCGGCGAACGCTGCACCACCCGCCGTGGCGAGCTTCTTCGAGAGCACGGGCGCGACGTTCTGGAAGCCGAAGATGTGCTTCGTGTCGGTCAGCACCGTGTACTTCGAGCCCGCGAGCTGCGGATCGGTCGAGAACACGTCGCCGGCTGTGATCTTCCCCTGGTCGAGCGCGGTGTAGACGCTGATCGACCCGAGCGGCACGAACTTCGTCTGGGTCAAGCCGTAGATCTTCTCCAGCCCGAGCAGGCACGTCATCCGCGTCTTGCACTCCGGGAAGCCGCCGAACGAGAACGACTTGACCTTCTTCATGTCGGCGATCGTCTTGACGCCGAGCTTCTTCGCGGTCGACGTCAGCATCCCGAACGAGTCCGAATCGTAGAACGGCGTCGCGTTGAACAGCGTGTTGCCGCGCCCCTCCTCGAACTTCTTCGCAGCCGCGTACGCCGCAGCTGCACTCTTCGGCGCCGGCTGCTTCGCAAGGTCGGTGACGATCACGCCGGCGTACTCGGGATAGAAGTTGATCTTGCCGCTCTGGAGCGCGGTGTCGATCAGCTCGGAGCTGCCGATGTTCTCCTTGTAGACGACCTTGTACCCCTTCGCCTCGAGCGCCTGCTTGTAGAGCTGCCCGAGGACATACTGCTCCGTGAAATTCTTGGTGCCGATCGTGACGGTCGGCTTCGCCGCGGCGCTCTGCCGTGCCGCGGTCGCGGTCCCGCCCAAGAGAAGTGCGACACCGATCGAGATGGCGAAAGCGGCTTTCGCCGCGCGCCTCGTGTGCTTCCTGAACACCACTTCCTCCTCCGTCGTGGACCGTTGGAGCTTAGGTCGCGGGACCCTGGCTAGGCGAGGCCACGCGGAGGAGGAGCGTGAGCAACCCGGCGGCTGCGAAGGCCAGAGCCGAGACGCAGAGCGAGGCCGCGACGACGCCCGCGAGGCCGTAACTGGCCTGGTTGACGATGATCTCGCCGAGTCCGCCGCCGCCCGCGACCGCGGCGATGGTCGCCGTGGCGATCACGAAGATTGCAGCGATCCGAATACCGGCGATGACGAGCGGCAGGCCGAGCGGAAGCTCGACGCGGGTGAGGATCTGCAGGTCGGTGAGGCCCATCCCCCGCGCCGCCTCGACGATGTCGCGGTCGACGCCGTCGATGCCGAAGTACGCGTTCGTGAGGATCGGCGGCGCCGCGAGCACGACGAGCGCAGCGGTGTTGTTCC
>DATEXK010000071.1:0-7070 GCA_035257065.1 Gaiellaceae bacterium
GTGCTGGAGCCGTGCCTTCAGCTCCTCCGCCCGGGCGTCGGCGACGGGCTCGGGCTCGACCCGGAGCGGGTGGCGCTTCACCTTCACGGCGCGATAGGCGGCGAGACCTCCCGCCGCGCCCGCGACCCAGGCGATCAGGCGCTTCACCCCACCGATGCTACCGCCGCGCCGGTGCTGCCGCGGCTTGGGAGCTTGCTGCTAATCTGGCCACCGCTTCCTGCCTCGTCATCGCGCCGTCCATTCCCGAGCGGCGCCAGCAGTCGGGGCCGATTCAGACCATGGGAAGACTCGAAGGGAGGTATCGGGACTTGTGACCGCGTACGAGATTCTTCTGATGCTGGACCCGGAGCTCGCCGACGAGCGCCAGGACGACCTGATCGCGCGTGTACGGCAGCTCGTCGAGACGTCCGGAGGCACGTGGCGCAGCCACGACGCCTGGGGCCGTCGCCGGCTCGCCTACGAGATCGCGAAGAAGCAGGAGGGCGTCTACCACCTGCTCGTGTTCGAGTCGAGTGGCGAGACCCTGAACGAGATCACCCGCGTGCTGAAGATCGACGACTCCGTGCTGCGCCATCTCGCGACGAAGCACCTCGAGGGCTCCTCGACCCGTGCGCCGCGCGACGAGACGCCGGTGCCTGCACCGGCGCCGCGCGAAGAGGCGCCGCCGCTCGCAGCAGAGCCCGAGCCGGTGGCAGAGGTCGAGACGGACGTCGAGGCAGAAGCCGAAACCGAGATTCCCGCGGAGCCCGCCGCCGTGTCGGCGACACCGTCGGACGAGGAGTAGGAGGAGCCATGGCAGCGAACATCAACCGCGTCGTGCTCGTCGGGAACCTGACGAAGGACCCCGAGCTACGGCACACCGGCGGTGGCACCCCGGTCTGCAGCCTGCGGATCGCCGTGAACACGCGCCGCAAGGACGAGTCGGGCAACTGGGCCGACAAGCCGAACTACTTCACCGTCTCGGTGTTCGGCAACCAGGCCGAGAGCTGCGCGCAGTACCTGTCGAAGGGCCGCCCGGTCGCGATCGACGGACGCCTCGAATGGCGTGAGTGGGAGGCCAAGGACGGCGGCGGCAAGCGCGAGTCCGTCGAGATCGTGGCCGACAGCGTCCAGTTCCTGGGTAGCCGTGACGGCGGCGACCTCGGCGGCGGCGGCGGAAACCAGTTCGTGCCCAGCGGGGCGGCGTCCGAGAGCGCCGACTTCCCGGCTGCAGCCGACGACGACATCCCCTTCTAGGAGCGAGACGTGGCACCCAAAGAGAGAACACAGACGAGGAAGCGCCCCGGCAGCCCCACGGGTGCGGTCAAGCGCCGGAACTGCTTCTTCTGCAAAGACAAGATCGCGGAGATCGACTACAAGAACGTGAACCAGTTGCGGCGCTACATCTCCGAGAAGGGCAAGATCCGCAGCCGTCGCATCAGCGGCGCGTGCAGGCGCCACCAGGTGCAGGTCGCACAGGCCGTGAAGCGGGCTCGTGAAATGGCGCTGCTGCCGTACGTCGCCGAGGGCGTCGAGGGCAGCGAGCGCGAAAGCCGCGGCCGCGGCCGGAGCCGCGAGGACCGCTGATGGACGTCATCCTGACGAAGGACGTCGAGAAGATCGGCCTCCGCGGCGAGGTGGTCTCGGTCGCGCGCGGCTACGCCCGGAACTTCCTCTTCCCGCGCAAGCTCGCCGAAGAGGCGACGCCCGCCCGGGTTGCGGAGCTCCACAAGCGCGAGTCGACGCGGGCCCGGCAGGAAGCGAAGACGGCCGAGCAGGCGGAGTCGATCGCCGAGACGCTCACGAAGACCGTGCTCCGCTTCGAGGTGAAGGCGGGACCGACCGGGTCGCTCTTCGGCTCGGTGACCCCCACCGACATCGCGGACGAGATCTGGCGGACGCGCAAGGTGCGCGTCGACCGCCGGAAGATCGACATCGACAACATCAAGCGGATCGGCAACTACAGCGTGCCGATCGACCTCTTCGAGGGAGTCCGCGTCGAGGTCAAGACGCTCGTGGCCCCGGAAGGCGGCGAGATGCCGTCCGACGAGGAGCTCGAGGCGATGGAAGCAGCCGAGCGCGCGGAGCAGCAGGCTGCCGCGCCCGCGGCGGCGGCGCAGGTCGAGTACGAGTACGTGGACGACACCGAGCGGGCCTTGAGCCCGGCGGATGCCGCGATGCAGGCCGAGAGCCCCGCCGAAGAGAACGCCGCACAGGTCGAGCCGAAGACGACGGACGAGCCCGAGTGGCGCGCCGACGCCGAGGCCGCCCTGCACGAGCGCGACGCGTAGTCGCGACGAGAACGCTGCACGGCGAGGAGGCGCAGCGCGCCTCCTCGCCGGCGTACCCGCCGTCTGGGCTCGCGCATCGTCCACAGGTCGTTCCCGCCCTGTGGACGCGCACAGAAACTTCCCGCAAGCACCGGCGCTTCTGTCCACAGATGCTCCGTCCGACACCCCTGCGACACTGCTGGATTCCCCTGCAAATGGCGCAAAAAGACGTGTTCACAACCAACCTGTCACCAGGTAGCGGCCGCGCTCCGCGCCTGGTTGACTCGGAGCCGATGGCCCAGCTTGCCCCTGTCGCGTCGAACGCGACCGTCCCACCGCAAAACCTCGAAGCCGAGGAGTCCGTTCTCGGCGCAATGATGATCTCGCCGGGCGCGATCGGCGCCGTCAGCGAGATCCTCGACGCCAGCGACTTCTACCGGGAGTCGCACGCCAAGGTCTACCGCGCAGCTCTCGCGCTCTACGCCAAGGGCGAGCCGGTCGACGCGATCACGCTCACCGACATGCTCGAGGAGCGGAGCGAGCTCGAGGACGTCGGCGGCCGCGTGCGCCTGCACGAGCTGGCGGCCCTCGTCCCCGCGAGCGCGAACGCCGCGCACTACGCGCGGATCGTGCGCGAGACGGCGACGCTGCGCGGGCTGATCCGCGCCGGCGGCGAGATCTCCCGACTCGGCTGGGACCGGCCCGGCGAGGCGGGCGACCTCGTCGACCAGGCGGAGGGGATCATCTTCGACCTCTCGCAGCAGCGCGTTACCGGCGAGTTCACGCACATCGACGAGCTGCTGAAGGAGAGCTTCGAGCGCATCACGCAGCTGTACGAAGCGGGCGTCGACGTCACCGGTACACCATCGGGCTATCGCGACATCGACCGTCTCACGTCGGGTTTCCAGCCCGGCAACCTGATCATCATCGCGGCGCGTCCGTCGATGGGGAAGTCGGCGCTCGCGCTCTGCATGGCGGCGAACCTCGCAGTGCGACAGGGCACGCCGGTCGGACTGTTCACGCTCGAGATGTCGAAGTCCGAGGTGACGCAGCGCCTGATGTGCAGCGAGGCGAAGGTCGAGTCGCAGCGCCTCCGCACCGGCAAGCTTGCGCCCGACGACTGGCCGCGTCTCACCGCCGCGTGCGACAAGCTCGCGAAGGCGCCGATCTACGTCGACGACACGGGCTCGATCAACATGATGGAGATCCGGTCGAAGTCGAGGCGGCTGAAGTCCCGCCACCCCGACCTGGGGCTGATCGTCGTCGACTACCTGCAGCTGATGAGCTCGGCGGGCAACAGCGAGAACCGCGTGCAGGAGGTGTCGCAGATCTCGCGCTCGCTGAAGATTCTCGCGCGCGACCTCGAGGTGCCGATCATCGCGCTGTCGCAGCTCTCGCGCGCCGTCGAGCAGCGCACCGACAAGCGGCCGATCCTCTCCGACCTGCGCGAATCGGGCTCGATCGAGCAGGACGCCGACCTCGTCGCCTTCATCTACCGCGACGAGTACTACAACGAGGAGTCCGACCAGCAGGGGCTCGCCGAGGTGATCCTCGCGAAGCACCGCAACGGGCCGACCGACTCGGTGAAGCTCTCGTTCCTCAAGCGCTACGCGAAGTTCACGGACTCCGGCCCCACAGGAGCGGGCCAAGGATCGTGAGTGACCCAAGGATCGTGAGTGACACAGGGCAGGTCGTGGTGATCGCCGCCGCTGCCGCCTCGTTCACCGTCGCCTGCGACCACTGCGCCGAGCTGGACGCGGCCGAAGGCTCGACCGGCTCGACCTTCGCAGGCCGTCTCGATCTCGACCTGCAGCACGGGACGTTCCTCTGCCGCCGCGGCCACAGCGTGCGCATCGAGCGGGCCGAGCCGCCGCACGAGCAGGCCGCCGCTGCGACGGCGACAGCCGCCTAGAGAAACCGCTTTGCTCGAACGACCGTAGCGAGGGTGTGATGAAGCGGATCGCCCTCGCCCTCGGCCTGGTGCTCGTTCTCGCGCTCGCGGGTGCGGCCGTCACGGCGACGGCCGGGCGATCGACCGCCCGGAAGACGACTGTCACGGTGACCGAGCGCGAGTACCGCATCTCGCTCTCGACGAAGAGCCTGCCCACCGGCACCGTGCGGCTCGTCGTCCACAACGCCGGCAAGATCCCGCACCGCCTCTCGATCTCGGGACCCGGCCTGAGCGCGAAGACGACGCCGATGATCATGCCGGGAGCAACGCGCGGGCTGACGCTCACGCTCCGTGCAGGCTCGTTCACGCTCTGGTGCCCACTCGGTAGCCACGCGTCGCTCGGGATGAAGACGACGCTGACGATGCGCGGCCCGGTCGCCGGCCCGACGCCGACGAACCCGAATCCGGGCTACGGCGGCGGGGCCGGCTACTAGCTCCTAGCTCGGGCGCTCGGAGTTGGCGGTCCACCGGCTGCCCTACACTTCCTCGCGTGCCAGCGACCGTCATCGTCGGTGCGCAGTGGGGCGACGAAGGCAAGGGCAAGATCGTCGACCTGCTCGCGCAACACTCGGATCTCGTCTGCCGTTACCAGGGCGGCCCGAACGCCGGGCACACGATCGTCGTCGGCGACGAGACGTACAAGATCCGCCAGATCCCGAGTGGCGTCGTCACCGGCAAGACCTGCATCATCGGCGCCGGCTGTGTCATCGACCCGACGGTGTTCCTTGCGGAGGTCGACGAGCTCGAAGCGCGCGGGTTCCCGACCGCGGGGCGCGTGCACGTCTCCGGCAACGCACACGTGATCATGCCGTGGCACGTCGCGATCGACCAGGCGAGCGAGCGCCGACTCGGCAAGCTGCAGATCGGGACGACGCGGCGCGGGATCGGGCCCGCGTACGCCGACAAGGCGCTGCGCATCGGCATCCGCGTGCAAGACCTGCTCGATCCGAAGATCCTGCGCCAGAAGATCGAGGTCGCGCTGATCGAGAAGAACCTCTGGCTCGAGAAGGTCTACGGCGAGCCTCCACTCGAGCTCGGCGAGGTCGCAGGACGGCTCGAGGAGCACGCGCAGCGGATCCGGCCGTACGTCTCCGACACGTCGCTGCTCGTCGACCAGGCGCTCAGGGCCGGCGAGTCCGTCCTGCTCGAAGGCGGACAGGGCACGCTCCTCGACCTCGACCACGGCACGTATCCGTTCGTCACGTCGTCGAGCACCATCGCGGCAAACGCCGCCGCCGGCGTCGGCATGGGCCCGAACAAGATCGACCGTGTGATGGGTGTCGCGAAGGCATACGTCACGCGCGTCGGCGAGGGGCCGTTCCCGTCCGAGATCGAGGGCCCTGACCAGGAGCGAATGCGCGAGTTCGGGCATGAGTACGGCACGGTCACAGGTCGCAACCGCCGCTGCGGCTGGCTCGACCTCGTCGCGCTGCGGTACGCGGTACGCGTGAACGGCATCGACCGGCTCGCGCTGACGAAGCTCGACGTGCTCTCGCACTTCGCAGAGATTCCCGTGTGTACCCGCTACCGCTTGCCCGACGGCATGGAGACTGAAGATTTCCCGGCGCACCAGAGCGACTTCCACGCGGCCCGCCCGGTCTACGAGACCCTCCCCGGCTGGGAAGAGCCGCTGGACGCATGCGCGACGGTGGAAGACCTGCCGGACGAGGCGCGCCGCTATGTCGAGTTCGTCGAGCGCGAGCTCGAGGTCGAGGTGACGCTGATCGGCACGGGCGCCGACCGCGACAGCGTCCTCGCGCCGCACGGGCTCGCCGCACTCACCGGCGCCGCGTAGCTCAGACGACGCCGCGCACTGCGTTGCAGCGCGCGCGCAGCGTGAACGGACCGTCGGGCAAGCCGAGCTCCCGATGAGTGGCGACGCGCATCGCTTCACGGCCGACGTCGTCGAGCGTCTGCAACCAGGCGCCGGCGGGCCCGACGCCGCCGAGCAGCGCCGACCAGAACTCGTCGTAGCCCGAGTAGTCGCTCTCGACCTCGAGCGCCCCGTACGCGATGTCAGCCAACCCGGCATCCTCGAGCAGCGCCGTGAGCGCCCCCGGCGTCCAGTGGGCCAGCAAGTCGTCGCCGCCTGGGCTCTCGTCGATCGCCCGGCGCGCGCGAGAGATGGCGGCGAGCATCTCCATCCCACCGGCGAGGTCCCACATGCAGATCGCGACGACACCGCCCTCGCGCACGACTCGTCGCAACTCCCCGACGGCTTTCGCGGGATCGTCGACGAAGCTGATCACGAGCTGGGCGAGCGCTGCGTCGTGGTCCCCGTCAGCCCAGGGAAGGTCCTCTGCCGGCGCAAGCTGCACGTCGACATCGGGAAACCGCTGACGCAGCCCGTCGACAAAGCGGGGCGAGGGCTCGGCGACGGAGACGGACTCGGGGCCGAGTCGCCGGATGAGCTCCGTAGCGAGCGCGCCCGTGCCGGCGCCGACGTCGACGACGCGCTGGCCCCGCTCGATGTCGGCGAAGTCTGCGAACGGCCGCGCGAGCACCGACGAGTAGCGGCCCATGAACTTGTCATACGCGTCGTCGGCGGCGTTGAAGACCATCGGGCCGGAGGCTACACGGTGTCGTTCGTCAAGTGCCCGAGATCGGCCGGCTCGTTCACGTTGACGAGCTCGGTCGCGTCGAGCTCGACGACCGCGACGTCGAGCTGCGCGAGCACGTCGCGGAGCCGGTACTCGCCGGCGGCGAGGGCGCGCTCGAACGCGGGCAGCACGCTCGTTCGATAGACGCCCGGGAGCGGGCCGCTCGGCGCGGTCGCACCGTCACGGCATTGCGCCGCCAGCACCTGCAGCGAAGCTGCACGGAGAAACGGAAGGTCGACCGGGATGACCGCGACGAGCTCGTGCGTCGCT
>DATEXK010000072.1:0-3687 GCA_035257065.1 Gaiellaceae bacterium
CGGGCCTCGGCCACACCCTGCGGCAGCCGGCGACGAGGACGACGAGGAAGGCGGCGAACAGTGGTAGCCGTTCGATGGTCTGGGCTCCCGGGGTCGAGATTCCCTTGCTCAGCCGGTGGAGAAAGCCCGTGTCGCCGAAAAACCCGTTGACGAAATGGCCGAGCCCCTCGACAAGGCCGTAGTCGATGACGAACGTCACGGCGGCGACGGCGTAACACACCAGGAGAATCCGCCGCCACCCGTCGTCGAACAGGGGATAGCTCGCGATGAGCGCCGGCATGAACCAGTAGGCGTACTGCGGCGCGTAGCCAGGCCCGACCCCGGGAATCGCGGCGAGCACGAGCCCGGCCAGCAGGATCGTCCGCTTCGCGTCCAGGCCCCGGCTCCAGAGCACGCGGAAGAGCACCGGCAGGCCGACGATGAGCACGACCGTGAAGACGCGGGAGTACAGGCGCGTGAGGCCGTGGAGGTGCGCGAGGTCGAGGAGCCCCGTGATGCCGAAGAAGCCGGTGAACGAGCGGTAGCCGAGGACATTGTCGAGGACGGCATGCGGCCCGAAGACGACGACGACCGCGAGCGAGAGAACCACGGGCCCGAAGAACAGCGCGAGCGCGAGCGTGCGCCCGAGCTTCGACGCGGTGCGCGCCCCCGGTGCGAGGAGCGGCAGCAACGCAAGCGGAACCGTCTTCACGAACACACCCAGCCCGAAGGCGAGCGAGCCTGCGAGCCACCCCGCGGCGTCGCGCACGGGCTCGGCAGAGACGAGCGCCCACAGCCCGAGCACGACGAACAACCCCACAAAGACGTCGATGTTCTCGTGCTGCACGGAGAAGAGAATCGCGATCGGGTTGAAGCAGATCCCGACGAGCAGAATCCGCCTGACCTCACGCCGGGGCGCGAACCGCGTCATGAGGAAGTACAGGACGACCGCGACGGCGCCCTCCGCTGCCACGAGTGTCGCGCGCATCACGGCGAAGAAGCTGACGCCGAGCCACACCGCGGCGTGGTCGATCGTCCAGACGAGCACGAGCGCGAACGGCGGCCACTTGAGGATCTCCGTGGTGGCGTACGGGTTTGCTCCCTGGCGAAGCTGA
Organism: Gaiellaceae bacterium; assembly: GCA_035257065.1. Taxonomy (GTDB): domain Bacteria; phylum Actinomycetota; class Thermoleophilia; order Gaiellales; family Gaiellaceae; genus Palsa-739. Next base: position 1,095 of record DATEXK010000072.1, read on the forward strand.
AACGCGACCTGCTCCCAGCTGTTGAGGTCGGCCGAGTGCGCCGACGCCGGCCAGACCGCGATCGCGACGGCGCGGACGACCCAGGCCGATCCGAGCAGCACAACGATGTCGATCGCTGTCGGCGTCAGCAACCGGCTCCGTGTAGCGGCGGCGGAGGCCGTCTGCATCCGGGGAATCTACCCGGCGCCTCAATCGGGCAGCCGGTAGAGCGTACAGCCACCGCGGCTCCAGAACGGCACCGCACGCTGCAGTAGCGGCCACGCCGCCGGATTTGCGGAGAGCTGCTGCACCGGCATGCCCTGGGCGAGCGCGAACCGGATTCCTCGGGAGCGGAGTTGCGCAGCTGCAGCGGCGGTTGTCGTCGCCGTGATCTTCATCGACTCCAGCCGGTTGTGCCTCGGGTAGTCGGGTGGCGGCGCCAGGTCCCAAAGGGCGACGTTGCCGGAGAGATGGCGCGCTGTCAGGGCGTCGACCGCATCGACCTCGCAGCCGAAGTAGCGCTCGAGATAGTGGTGGGTGGACTCGAGGCCCAGCACGTATTCGGCCTTGTCCATGCCGAGCCACGACCGGCCGGCGTCGTTGAGACGGAGGTTGAAACCGCCTGTGTCGAGCCGCGCGAGAGCGAGCAGCACCACGGCGCAGCCGAGAACGACCACCGTGCCGCCCACACCTCGCGCTGCGGCGAGCGCGACGGCGGCGAGCACGACGGCCACGACCACCGCCGGCATCAGGAAGCGAACCTGGCTCGACTCGAACCAGTACCACCACGCCGAATATGCGATCACGTACGCAAGCAAGAGCGCAGCCGATCTTCGCGGCCCGCGCGCGGCGAGGGCGAGCGGCGACAGCGCGAAGCCGAGATAGGCCGCCACACTCGAGTCGCCGGCGAACCGAAGGGGCGTGCGGACGAAGTCCTCGATGCTTCTGTCGCCGTACTCCTGCACTGTCTGCACGAAGTACCGATAGGTCGAATCGCTCACGCCGGGATGCCCGAACACGAACGGATACACCGGATTGCCGAAGCGGACGAGGTTCTTGCCGTACCAGTAGGCGCAGGCGGCAGCGCCGAGCGCGGTGAGCTTTCCCAGGACGCCATAGCGGCGTTCGCGCAGCAGCGCGAGCCCGAGGAGCAGCATGAGCGCTACGACCGATGCGCCGGCGGTGTACTTGACCGAGAGCGCAAGCCCGGCCAACAGTGCCGCGGCCACGGCATCACCGTCCTGCCTGTCCGTGAGCCATGCCACGCCGAGGAAGACTGCGCCAACCTCGAACGCCGTCGCGCCCGCATCGACGTAGGCGGTCGTCGCGTTGGAGGTCAGATCGGTGTAGAGCAGGATCCCGAGCAGCGCAAGCGCCGCCGCCCGGCCTCCCCACAGCCGGCGGACGACTCCAGCGGTGACGAGGAGCAGGCCGAATACGAGCGTGAGGTGCAATGCGTGGGCGAGCGCGGTCCCGCGAACAGGGAGCGCTTCGCCGTACAACACCTCGAGCAGCGCAGGGAGGTTGCCGTAGATGTGGTCGCTGCCGAGCATCAGCCGGATGACGTGCCCATCGGCGAGCGTGCGCGCCTCCGGGAGGTGATAGGCGAGCTCGTCCGTCGCCACGGGCGGCGCGAGGGCGGCGAGCCATTGCGCGCTTGCGACAAGCGCGATCGCAACCGCACACAAGGTCATGAACGGCTCCGGGCGCCTGAGACCGGCTAAGCCCGAGGCGGCCCACCGGGCGTAGTCGATCAATCGGCGGCGGGTGACGACAACCAGCAGGACGGCGCAGAAGGCGAACGCCTCGACGCGGAACAGGCGGACCACCGCGAGGAGGAGCCCGAGATAGGCACATGCGCCGAAACCGACGAGCAGCGCGGTGCCGGCGCGCGTGAGCGACGGCGGACGCCTCGCGGCCCCCACCCACCGCTCGCCAAGCTCGAGCACGAGGTCACCCGTCCCCAGCGCGACCACGGCGAATGCGAGATTCGCCGCGAAGACCGTCAGGACGAGCGTCAACACGCTACGTCAATCGATGGCGCGTCAGCGCAGATCCTTGTTCGATTCCATGTCGAACCACATCGCAAACAGCGTGAACTGTGAGCCGGAGATGAGCAGCAGCGCGATGAGCACGACCGTCCCGACGCTGACTGCGTTGCCCGCGATCCGGTACGCGATCTCGACGATGCCGAGGACGAGACCCGCGAGCGTTGCGAGGAAGCCGAAGGCGTAGAAGAACACGAGCGGGTGGAAGTCGCGGATGATGTACTTCTCGCGCAACCGCCAGAAGAACGCCTTGATCAGCAGCCAGGAGATCCTCGGCGCGACCTTGTGGTAGCGGATGCCCGAGCGTTCGCCGACGCCGTAGACGGGACGCGAGGGAAAATCGCGAACGCGCGCGTTCACGACGTTGAGGTGCACGAGCAGGTCGTTCGGGAAGCCGTAGGACGTGTAGACGCGATCGAGGTCGAGCAGCGCGAGCGTGTCCTTGCCGATCGCCGCGTAGCCGGACTGCGAGTCGGCGACGTGCCAGTACCCCGAGGCGATCTTCGTGAGCATCGACAGCACCGCGTTGCCGAGATATCGCGTGCGCGGCATGAGCTCCCAGGCTT
>DATEXK010000073.1:0-2209 GCA_035257065.1 Gaiellaceae bacterium
CGCCGGCGCGCCGCGCGCCCGGCCGGCACTGAACAGCCAGCCGATCCAGCCGAGCAGAGGATGGCCGTAGCGATACGAGGCCGTATCGAAGGCCTGGTGGACGTCGCCGGTGGCGATCGGGTCGACGGCGATTCCCCAGTAGAACTGGCCGTCGTACGCGCCGGTCTTGACCGTGTGGAAACCGGGATCCACCCGCCGTGCAGCCGTAGCCATCCCGGTGTTGTCGTCGACACGCGGGAGCGCGGTCAGGTCCCAGCCGACCGGGCGGAGCACCGGAATCAGCGCGACGAGTGCGGCGAGCACGGCGAGGACGCCGCACGCGGCCGGAACGAGCGCTTGGGATCGTGTTATGCCGGGCACTCCGGTCGGGATGGTAGAACGCTCCTGTGCCTGACGCGACGACAGAGGTCACGATCGTGATGCCGGTGTTCAACGAGCGCCTCCGGCTGGAGCGCGCGGTCGACGCCGTGCTCGCCGCGAACGTGTCCGACGACCTGGAATTGCTCATCGTCGACGACGGCTCCACCGACGGCACGCGCGAGATTCTCCGCGAGGGCAGCTGGCCGGCCGAGGTGCGCGTCATCTACCACGATCGGAACCGCGGCAAGGGTGCCGCGATCAGAACGGCGCTCGCGGAAGCCCGCGGCCTGTACACGACGATCATGGATGCCGATCTGGAGTACGAGCCGTCGGACATCCCGGCGCTCCTTGGTCCGTTGCGCGCCGGAGATGCGCAGGCCGTCTTCGGGACGCGCGGCTTCCAGTCGCATTCCGCCTACAGCTTCTGGTACGTCGTGGGCAACCGCGCGGTGACGTTCGCCGCGAACCTGCTCTACAACAGCTGGGTGTCGGACATGATGACCGGGCAGAAGGCCATGTCGACCGAGCTGTTCCGCTCGCTCGAGCTTCGCGCGGGTGGGTTCGCGATCGAGGCGGAGATCACGGCCAGGCTGCTCCGTGGCGGGGTTCGCATCTACGAGGTCCCGATCACCTACACCGCGCGCAGCCGCGAGGAGGGCAAGAAGCTGACCGCCGTCGACGGCCTGCGTGTGGTGCGCACGCTTCTGCGTTGTCGCGTGCTCTGAGATGAACCGTGCCGCGGATGTCGCGATCGCGGGCGGTGCTCTGCTGCTCGCCTCGCCCATCCTCGCTGTCGCAGCGCTCGCGGTAAAGCTCGGCGGCGGCGGGCCGGTGCTCTACCGGCAGACGCGCGTCGGCAAGGACGGCGTCGACTTCGAGCTCCTGAAGCTACGCACGATGGTCGTCGGCGCCGAGACGAAGGGCGCCGGATACGCCGTCGACAAGGGTGACTCCCGCATCACCCGCCCCGGCAGCGTGCTCCGCCGGCTCTCCCTCGACGAGTTGCCCCAGCTCTGGAACGTGATCCGCGGGGAGATGAGCGTGATCGGCCCGCGCCCGACGCTGCGCTACCAGGTCGACCGCTATACGCCGCGGCAGCGGCGCCGGCTCGAGGTGAAACCCGGGATCACCGGCTGGGCGCAGGTGCACGGCCGGGCTGCGCTGCCGTGGGCCGAGCGGATCGAGCTCGACGTCTGGTACGTCGAGCACCGGTCGCCACGGCTCGACGCGTCGATCCTCGTCAGGACTCCGTTCGCGCTCCTCGGCGGCACGTACAAGGGCAGGACGGGCGGCTGGCGTCCGCCCGGCTGAGATCACTCAGGCGGCGAAGCTCGTCGCAGCACGGGGACCGATGCGATGACGAAGGGAACGAGCGCGAGCAGGAGCGACACGTTCCGCAGCGCATCGCGGATGATGTACGTCCCGCCCCAGGCGAGGCAGGTGACGAGTGCGCCGAGCAGCACATAGACGACGTCGACCGGCCCTCGGAAACGCAGCGCACGAACGCCCGCGATCGCGAGCAGGGCGAGCAGCGGGATCAGCACCGGCAGCATCGCCTCGCCATTCAGGAACTGGTAATAGCCGCTCGCGTACGACCAGACACCGGCGTCGGTGAGCGTCCGCCTCCAGCCGGCGAACGGGGCGCCGAGGATCCACGAACCGCTCAGGAACCAGTTGCCGAGCTGGAGGCGGGCGTAGATCCACCAGCCGACGGCCGGGAGAACGCTTGCCGCGAGAACCGCGGCGTGGGAGATGCGCCGGAAGCGGAAGAGGTCCCAGAGAGCGAGCCCGGCCGGGACGAGGGCGAACTGCTCCTTCGAGAGGATGAGCAGCGCGAGCTAGACGGCCG
>DATEXK010000074.1:0-6848 GCA_035257065.1 Gaiellaceae bacterium
GATTCTCGGCTGGACCGTGACGGGCGAGATCGCAGCGGCCACCGGCAACATCTCGATCAGCCGCTCGGCAGCGCGCACGCTCCGCCATCCCTTCACCTGGGTCGACTCCGTCGTCCACGGAACCCCGGTGTTGTACATGGGTCAGGGCGAGACCGACCCGAACCCCGAGAACCTGATCGAGTTCTGGAACCGGTCGATCGTGACGGTCAGCAGCTTCGACGGCACCGTCGGCGGCCCCGGCCCGTCCGGAGGGCCCAACCTGGCCCGCAACGGAACGCTCGCCTGGGGCAGGCAATACGACTACGCCGTCGAGGACTGGCCTTGCGTGGACTTCGTGGGCGTGCAGCGCGCCGAGCACGACTACTCCGCCGGCGGCACCACACGCACGTGGCGGCTGCTCGAGCTCGCGCAGCCGAATCGACTGCGCTCGATGTGCACCGGTCTCTACGCCGACGGGTGGACGGGGCCCAACGACGCCGCGTACTTCCGCTTCCCGGAAGGGAAGCCCGGCTGGCTGCGGGTCTTCGTCTCGCGCCGCAACCGGACCGGCCCGTCCGATCCGAGCCCGGTCCATCTGATCGTCGGCAAGCTCGCGATCGACGCCAACCAGCAACCGATCCTGGGCCGCGTTGCGAAGACCGTCGATCTCACGATCGACACCGGGCAGACCAAGGTGTGCTGGATCCGCACGCCGAGCGCCCGCTTTGCGGCGCACGTCGTCGTGGACAAGAAGTTCGTGCCGGGAAACGGCGACCTCCGCACGGTCGGCGCCGAAACGAGCATCACGTTCTTCGCTACGCGTCCAAGCGGAACGCCGAGCACATGTACGTGAAGCGAAACCGCAACAGCAAACGGGCGGCCGGTCCGATCCGCTCGGCCGCCCCCAGGAGTCTCGCCATCGCGGCGCCTGGTGTGACGGTTTGCGGAACGAAGAACGGCTTGACCTCGAGCCCGTCGAAGCCGGCGGCGCGCAGGTCGGCGCCTACATCGGCGAGCCGGTATTGCCGCGGGTTGAGGTCGAACACCAGCTTCTTCTCGGTGTAGCCGGCGATCCGCGCGAGCAGCGCGCGACGATCGCGCGCGTAGTAGACGGCACGGAAGATCGACGTCGCCTGTACCGGTGCAGCCGGCTCGAAGTCGTTGAGGTCGGCCTGCACCACGTCGCGTCCGCGGAGCCCGGCGGCTGCGACCATCTCGGGGCTCGCATCGACGCCGACGTAGCGCTGCTCCGGCAGGAAGTCGGCGAGGCCGCCGTCGCCGCAGGCGAGGTCGAGCACGACGTCGCCGGGTACGAGGGCAGGGCCGAGCGTGCGCACGAGTGCGGCGCGGCGCGCGAGATACATACGCGCGTCGGCGTATGCGGCGTCGCTCCAGCCCTCCGCGCCCTGCGCGTACTTGTCCCAAGTGCTCATCGAAGCGCGAGCAGCCGCTCGGGGTGCTTTCGCAGGAAGCGGGCCATCGCCCGCGCATGCCAGAGCGTGTGCCACGTCAGAAATCGCTTGTCGACCACCGCGGCGTACTCGTGGTGGACGACGGCAGCCGGAACGTACCACCGCTCCCAGCCGGCTTTGGCGGCGCGGTAGTTGAGGTCGATGTCCTCGCAATACATCCGGTAGCCGGCATCCCAGCCCCCGATCTCGTCGAGCATCGCGCGTCGCAGCAGCAGGAAGGCGCCGAGCATGGTGTCGGCCGGCGCAGGATCGTCGGGCCGCTCGTCGAGCAGATAGTGCCGGCGCTGCCAGCGCAGCGGCGGAAACAGGAAGCGCAACGGCGTGCGCCGCACGAGCGTCGAGCCGACCGTCGGAAAGCTCCGCCTCGACGCCTGCCAGGTTCCGTCGCTGTAGAGCATCTTCGGGCCGGCGACACCGCTCCGTGGATGCTCCTGCATGAACCTGCGCAGGATGTCGACGGCTCCCGGCTCGGGAACGGCGTCCGGGTTGGCGATCAGCACGAGCTCGTGCTCGGTGTTCTCCGCACCCAGGTTGGCATTCCCCGCGAACGAACGGGGCCTCTCGTTCTCGAGCACTCGTGCACCTTCCGGAAGCTCCGGCGGAAGACTCCCGGGGATGTTCGCAATCACGAGCAGCTCGTCGACTTGCGACGCGAGTGCGGGAAGCGAGCGCGCGAGCTCGTCGGCGTGACCGTGCGAGATGACGACCGCAGACACCTTCATGCGAGCGCCTCACGGTAGACGGCGACGGTGCGGCGCGCGGTCTCCTCCCACGAGAGCAGGGCTGCGCGCTCGAGCCCGGCTCGCATCCACGGCGCGGGATCGGCGAGCACGCGCGCGACCATCGCTGCAAAGTCCTCCGGCGGCGCATATGCGACGGCGTCGGCGCCGATCTCGCGCACGGCGGCGTCGGGCGTCGCGATCACCGGAGTGCCGGCTGCCATCGCCTCGGCGACGGGCAGGCCGAACCCTTCGTAGCGCGTCGGAAACAAGAGCGCTGCCGCCTCCTGATACAGCCGTACGAGCTCGTCCTTCGACACGAACCCCCGCACGTCGGCGTTGCGCTTGCGGAGCTCGGCAACCAGGTGCGCATCGCGCTCAGGGCCGACCACGACGAGCCGGCGCCCCGCGGCCTCGGCTGCGTCCGCCGCGAGCAGCGGATTCTTGCGCTCCTCGATTGCGCCTACGAAGAGCAGGTAGTCGCCGCGCGTTCCGCCGGGCACGAACGCGCTGTTGGGTGCGAGCGGTGTGACGACGATCTTCTCCGGCAGGAGCCCGTACAGCTCCATCAGGTCGTCCTTCGTCCGCTGTGAGATGGCGAGCACGCGACTTGCGCGCCGCGCCGAGCGCGGCACGACGAAGCGGAAGATCGCCGTCTCGCGTCGGCCCATGAGCGACGAATCGCGCTCGAACGAGAGATCCTGCACCGTCAGCAACGCGGGGCACGGCACCCCCAACGGCAGTGAATGCACGAAGTGGGCGAGTGCCGGCCGCAGCCGGCGCAGCAGCAGCGGCACCCGCACGGCCATGCGCAGCTCCTGGATCCGTGCCGGCAGCTCGATCGGCTCGACGCCCGGCGGAACGAGATCCGGCCGGCGGGTGATCGCGGCGAAGCGCAGGCCATCTGCGACCCCCGGGAGCGCGCGCAGGAGCTCGGTGACATACGTCTCGTCGCCCGTGCGCTGACGCCCGAGCACGTCGGCGTCGATGACGACCAGCGGATCGCTCATGCCGCCGCCTCTCGATACGCGGCGACCGTGAGCCGGGCCGTCTCGTCCCAGGAGTAGGCGCGCGCCCGTTCGAGCCCGAGGACACGCAGCTCGTCGCGCTTGCCGATCGCCGCGTCGATGCCCTCCGCGATCGCGTCGACGTCGCGCGGATCGACGAGCACGGCGGCGCCCCCGGCGACCTCCTCCGTGGCGCCTCCGGTGGAGGTGACGACCGGCGTGCCGCACGCCATGGCCTCGAGCACGGGGATTCCGAATCCCTCGTACAGCGAGGGATAGGCGAGACACAGAGCGCCGCGATACTGCCGCGCGAGCTCCTCGTCGGAGATCTCGCCGAGCGCCCGCACGTTGGCGCCGTGCGCCTCGACTCCACCCCAGCCGCGCGCCCCGACGACGCGGAGCTCGAGATCGAGCCGGGCGGCGGCCTCGATCGTGCGTGCCAGGTTCTTGCGCGGCTCGAGCGTCCCGACGGCAAGCACGTAGTCGCCCTCCTCGTGGGGGCCGTCCGGCGTGAACACCGGGTCGACCGCGTTCGGCGTGACGGCGATCTGCTCGCGCGGCAGCCCGAGCACCGCCTCCAGCTCGGAGGCCGTGAACTCGGAGACGGCGAGCACCCGTCGCGCGGCGCGCAGGACGCGCGGCACGGCGAAGCGGCTGTACGCGCGCGTCCAGCGCGGAAACGCCTCCGGATAGCGGAAGACGGCGACGTCATGGACAGTGACGACGAGCGGAACGCCCGCGCGAACGGGACCGCGATACGTCGGGCAATGCAGAACGTCGGCAGCGCGTGCGCGGCGCGGGAGGACGTGCGGATACCAGGCCAGATCGAGCCACAGCGTCCCCGGCCGCCCTCGAGCGAAGCCATGCACGCGGTCGACCTGTACTTCACGCTCGACACGCGGCAGCAGAGCCTGCAGGTAGCGCGCCGTGCCGGCGCGCGTCTGTGCGAGCGCGGTGACGTCGACGGCCACGTTCACCGTGCCGCCTCCCAGGCTGCCAGATGCGCCCGGCCGTTGGCCAGCCAGGTGAAGGTGCGCGCATGCTCGAGCCCTCGCGGAACGAGCGTGTCGCGCTCTGCGAGCGCTCGCTCGATCGCGCGTGCAAGCGCATCCGGGTCGTGTGGGTCGGCGCGCACCGCAGCATCGCCGCACGCTTCGTCAAGCGACGCGTGCGACGAAACGACGCAGGGTACGCCGCAGGCCATCGCCTCGACGACGGGCATGCCGAAGCCCTCGAAGAGCGATGGGTAGACGAAGACGCTCGCACCCCGATACAGATCCGGCAGATCGTGGTGCGGCGTGTAGCCGAGCCGAAGCACGCCGACCTCGTCAAGCGACGGCTGATCGCCCCAGCCCGCCGCGCCGGCGACGGCGAGCGCCAGCTCCGAGCCGTCGAGGCGGCGGTGCGCGGCGAGCAGCGTCGTGAGGTTCTTGCGTGGCTCGAGCGTCGCCACAGTCAGCGCATACGGCCTGCCGAGATCTGCGTGTGCGCCGGTCGCGACGAATCCCTCGTCGACACCGGGGTGCGCGACATGGACCGTCTCCGCGGCGATCCCGAGCGTCTCGACGACGTCATCGCGCGTGAAGCGCGAGTTGACCATCACGACGTCGCAGGTGCGCGCTGCGTTGCGGTACTTCGCACCGTGCATGCGCCTCGTGCGCCGGTGTACCCACTCGGGGAAGTGCAGCGGCACGAGGTCGTGCACCATCGTCGAGCGCACACCCGAACGCTGCGGTGGGTACATCCAGTCGCTGAAGTGGAGAACGTCGAAAGGGCCGAGCACGCGCTCCGCGGGCGGCCGGCCGGCGCGGCTCCAAAGCGTGCGCAGCGCATGCGCCGCGGGCAGGACGGGCAGCCGCTCGGCGACGTCGATGCCGGTGAGTGCAGCGTCGATCTCACGCCGGCCGCGACGACTTGCGGGCGCAAACGCAACGAGCTGGTGCTCTCCTCCCGACGCCTCGACGAGGCCGCGCAACGAGCCTCGCACGTAGTTGCCAACGCCCGTTCGCTGGTGCGACAGGGGCGAGACGTCGACCACGATTCTCACTGCTTCGGCTGCACGTAGCGATACGAGTCGAAGTGGAGGCCGAGTGACCGTGCGTCGCCGTTCTTCAGCTTCGGGAAGTCGACGGGCCGGTGCGTCGGCGAGATCGAGAAGTCGACCTGGCAGGTGCCGTGCTTCGGCGAGAGCGACAGGCGGAGCGACCTACTCGCGCCCGGCGCGATCTCCAGTGTGCGTGCAGTCGTCGTTCCGGCGATAACGAGCGTCTGCGGCTTAGTGAAGAGCTGATTGTCGCTTCGCAGCTGCACCGCGAGCGCACCGCCACGGCAGTCGAAGCGCCGCCACGTCACGTGCGCACTGGACCAGGGGCTGCTCGTGTCGTCGTAGAGCCCCACGATCTGCGTCGTCGTCCGCGCCGGCTGCGTCACCTTGTAGAGCACGAGTTGCTTTGCGGGATCGGAGGCGACCGCTGTTCCGCGAAGCTCGACCGACCTGTTCGCGAGTACGTATGGATCGGCAATCGGCCTTCCGTTGCGATCGCGCAGGACACCTGTCGCCAAATCGACGTTCACCGGCGTCGACGGCATGTCACCTCCAAGCGGCGTCCCCAGGTCGTAGACGCGATCGACGCTGCGGTTCCAGAACTCGTTCTCCCACACGGCAAGCGGGTTGCCGCCAGTCCAGAGCACGGCGACGCGCGCGTTCCGCCCAACCGCTCCGTCGATCCAGCTCCGCTGCGCACCCACCCCCTGGTGATAGGCGCTGCTCCCAAGCCGCGGGAAGCTGTGCGTCCACAGTTGCAGCGGCAGCCATGTCGCGAGGAAGCCGAGCGCGACGAGCACCGGTAGCACGGGCGCGTATCGCGGCGACAACCACAGGAACGCAGCGCCGAGGCCAAGCGACAGAAGGACGGCAACGACAGCGATGCTGTTGCGTCCGGCGAGCGCGTCGCCGAGATACCACCAGGGCTGGAAGCCAACCGTGTCCGACTGCGCCGTGATGTTGAGCAGGTTGATGAACGGGAGAGCGCCCGGCAGCGCGGCTGCGATGCCCGCGGCGGCAATTGCGCCGCGCGGTGGCCGCGGTTGGCCACGCTCGATCCAGGCAAGCAGCGCAATGAGAAAGAGCGGCATGAGGTAGAAGAGATTGCGTTCCTCCACGCGATGCGAGTACTGCGACGCGAACACCCCAACCTCCAGGACCAGACACACGGACAGGGATGCAGCGGCCGCCGAAAAGACGCGCAGGCGTCGATCGAGATGGCGCGCGTTCGCAACAAGCACGATCAGTGCGGCGAACGGCAGCACCCAGAGCGCGAGGTCGAGCTCCGCGACGTGGAGAACGAGCCAACGGACGGCCGGCCAGAGGTGATAGCTGCCGCTGGTCGTCTTCGAATAGCTGCCGAGGACGTCGACCGGCGAGCGCCCGCGCGCCGCCTCAACGATCGCCACCAGCACAGCGCCTGCTGCGACGACGCCGTACAGCGGCGCGAACGACTTCAGGCTGCGCGGGCGTCCGCGCTCGATCCACGCGAGCGCAAGCGGCGCTGCGAGAACCGCTGCGACGAGCGCGACCGCCTGTGCGCGCGTCTCGAAGGCGAGCGCGCAGAGCAGGAGCACGACGACCTGATTGCGCACCGTCGGAGCGTCGAGCATGACAACGAGCGCGA
>DATEXK010000075.1:0-3681 GCA_035257065.1 Gaiellaceae bacterium
AACGCCGAGATGTTCGACGAGCTCGTCGAGGCCCGCGCGGAACCCGGTTGCGGCGATCACCGCGTCGGGATCGATCCGCGAGCCGTCTGCGAGCAGCACGTCGGGCCCGTCGAAGCCCTCGACCGCCGCGACGATCTCGACGCGGCCGTGCCGCACTGCGTCGACGATGCCGACGTCGAGCACGGGCGTCACGCCCGAGGTGATGAACGACGTGCGCACGCCGACCTTCGGGCGCGGCAAGCCCTGCGCCGCGAGGTCGGGAATCGAGAGGCGGCGCTGCGCCTTCGAGATCGGATCGACCCAGGACGGCGGCACCCTGCGGATCGCGATCCCGATCAGCTGAGCCGGGATGCCGGCGGTCGCGCGGCGCAGGATCTGCGGGGGCGTGCGCACCGACAGTCTCGTGCGCGCCGCGCCTCCCTCTGCGACGTCCGTGGCGATCTCGGCGCCGGAGTTCCCGACACCGATCACGAGCACGTCGCGTCCGCGGTAACGCTGTGGATTGCGGTAGTCGGCGGAGTGAGTGAGCTCGCCGGTGAAGCTCTCGCGTCCCGGCCACTCGGGCGTGAACGGGCGGCCGTTGTATCCGGTCGCAACGATCACGTCGCGCGCCCGGATCGGCCCCCCGCCCGTGTCGAGGAGCCATGCATCACCGTCGCGCTCGATGCGCTCCACACGCGTGCCGGTGCGCACGTCGAGCCCTTCCGCGAAGGCATATTCGCGGAGGTACTCGAGCACGCCGTCGCGGGCGACCCAGCGGCCGAAGCGGCGCGGGATGCGCTTGCCCGGGAGGCCGGAGAGGAGCCGCGGCGTGTGCAGGCGCAGCCGGTCGTAGCGCTCGCGCCAGGCGGCGCCCGGCTCGGGCCCAGCTTCGACGATCAGCGGCTCGATCCCCACGCGGCGGAGCAGCGCACCGGTGGCGAGGCCTGCCGAGCCGCCACCGACGATCACGAGGTCATGGGCTTCCATCAGGGAGGTTCATACCAGCTCGGCCGCATCCGACACGCCCGTCGCAGCGTTGAAAACGCGATGCACGATCTCACGTGGTCCGACTGGAAGGCGATCTTCGTCCGGGCGGCAAAAGGGTTCATGGCCAACAACGCGACGATGCTCGCGTCCGCGCTCGCGTACAGCAGCTTCTTCGCGATTCCCGCCGTGCTGCTCGTGACCGTCGGCATCTTCACGCTCGTCGCGGGCCCGGACACGATCACGAGCCTGATGGGGCACCTCGCCACGGTGATGCCACGTCAGGCGACCGACCTGCTCGGCAGTTCGCTGAAGAACCTCGACGCGCATCCGGCGTCGAGCGTCGTCATGACTGTATTCGGTTTCGTGCTCGCGATCTGGACGACGACCGGTGCGATGAACGCCTACATGCTCGCGATCAACCTCGCGTACGGCCGCAAGGACACCCGCTCGTTCATTCGCAAGCGCATCGTCGCGCTGGAGATGGTCGGCGCGATCGGATTCGCATTCGTGCTCGTCGCAGTCCTGCTTGTCTTCGGGCCGCAGATCGAGAAGACGATCTCGTCGCACCTGGACGCGGCCGGCGGCGTTCTCGACGTGGCCTGGTGGATCGCGCAGGTGCCGATCCTGCTCGCCGGTCTGCTCGCCGCGTTCGCGACGCTGCTCTACCTCGGTCCCGACGTGCAGCGCCGCAGATGGCAATTCCTGACGCCGGGCTCGCTCATCGCCGCCACGATGTGGATCGCGATCTCGGGACTGTTCGCCGTGTACACGTCGATGTTCGGCTCGTACAACAAGACGTGGGGGACGCTCTCTGCGGTGATCGTGATGCTCACGTGGCTGTGGCTCTCGTCGATGGCGCTCCTCTACGGCGCCGAGGTGAACGCGGAGCTCGAGCGCACCGAGGGCTGCGCCGCTAGTTCCGCGTGAGCGACGCGGGAGGAAGCCCGTCGAACGCACCCTCCGCTTCTTCCTCGCGCAGGAAGCGGAGCAGGAAGTACGTGAACACGGCGAAGAAGACGACGGCCTGCTCGACCGCCATCGTCACGCCCGCGATCTGCTGGTCGATGAGCGGCCGCGGGCCCCATGTCCGTGGCGCGTGTGCGTAGAACGCGTAGACGGGCCGCGGGATCAAGGCGAGGAGCAGGCCGAGCGGCGACGCGAGCACGAAGGCGGAGAACAGATAGGCGGCCTTTGCTCCGGCCGAGAACGTGCCGTGGATCACCGGCCACCACATCGCGATGCCTGCCACGAGATACATCAGGTGCTCGACGTGCAGCAGCGAGTGCGGCTGACGCAGCGCATAGTCGTAGACCCAGGGCAGATGCCAGACGAGGTAGGTCCCGATCCAGAGCGGCATCGCGACGAGCGGCCGGAAGAGCACGAAGCCTCTCGCGCGCGCCGCGAGCGCCGCGGGCACTGCGAGCACGAGCAGTGCGGGAGCCCACTCCGCGAGCACGACGTTCTGCAGCAGATGCGCCCAGAGGAACGTGTGCAGCGCGAGTTGCTGGAGCTCGGTGAAGAACGCGAAGAAGACGAGTGCAAGCCCGGCTGCCGCTGCCGCGGTCTGCGCCCGATCCGGCCGGTCGCGGCGCGCCGAGAAGAGGTACGCGAGCGCCAGCGCAGGCACGAGCCCGACGGCCTCCGCGGAGGGATGCATCCCGCTACGCTAGCCGCGCGCGGGTGTAGCTCAATGGTAGAGCTCCAGCCTTCCAAGCTGACTACGCGGGTTCGATTCCCGCCACCCGCTCTATCGTCTCTGGCGAGAGCTCAGCTCCGGCGACTTCCGGCTCAGCGCTGAAGGGGTTCCATGCTCCGCGCGATCGCGAGGAGCTCGTGCTGGCTGAGGCGGTCGGTCAAGAGCGTGATCTGGATGCCGTGCTCTGACCAGAGCAGCGCCCACTCTCCGCTCATCCGCGCGCAGCCCGTCGGGCCGCAGTATTCGCTGAGCTGGGCAGCGTGGCCGTGGATGTTCCAGACCGCGACGACCGCGGGAACGCCGAGCTGGCCACACGTGTAGGGGCGGCCTTCGGCGATGGTCAGCCTCGCACCGTCAGGGCGGGAGTATGTGGCGTTCACCCAGTCCGGACCTGCTCCACGGCCGCCGCAGCGCTTCCCACCCGTCACGTCGGTTGGGGAGAGTCCGAGCGTCTCTTGCGGGACCTCCACGTGCATCGTCACCTGCGCGGCCGCTTGCGCCCAGGTGCTCCTCCGAGGGGTCGGGCCGTAGGCTCGAACGAGAGAACCGTGACCGGTGCACGAGATTGCCCAGGATCGCCGGTCCTGACCGACGCTGCAATGCCATCCAGGAGGCGAGTAGGGCGGTCCCTCGTCGACGCGGTACATCAGCCTGGTGGCCTCTTCGCAGGCGACGGTCCCCTGCTCGACCTGAACGGTGTAGGAGTAGCGGACGAAGCCGCTCAGCACCGAGATCTCGCCACACGCACGCGTGTCCCGGGCACTCGATGCCGGAGCGGCGGAAGCCTGCGACAGGCTCGCTATGCCGATGACGCAAAGGAAGATGACCACACGTGCGGCGAGTGCAAGGGCGCGTCGAGTCGGCCTGGGCACGTGCTCGGCGTAGGCGGCGCGATACGAATGGCGCATCCGCGAAAACCACTATGGGCACTGTCCGACGGTCCGACGCGCGTAGGCGCGGCACCCTTTCGGTGAGGGAGGGCGCGCGGTTCCGGGGATCGGCCCCGCCGCTGCCGC
>DATEXK010000076.1:0-2750 GCA_035257065.1 Gaiellaceae bacterium
AGGAACGGCTTCGGGTCGCGCTTGCCGAAGAACGACCCCGCGTGCGTGAGCCGGAGGCGATCCGTCCGCGCGTACTCGAGGCCGGCGAAGTCGTCGAAGTCGCAGCCGTTCGCGATCGTGACCACACGCCCCTTCGGCCCGAGCGCGCGTGTCTCCTCGGAGATCGCCTCGGCCGCCGTGACGATCGCATCGGCTTGCCGCGCGACGAGCTGCGCGATGCCGGCGCGCGTCTTCTCCTTCACGAATGCTCCCACGCCCTCGTTGGAGCGGTGCGGGTGCAGCACGATCGAATCGCGCAGGTCGGCCACCCAAGCGGCGCCCGTCGCCTTCTTCACGGCCGCGCCGATCAGGTGCACCGAGCCGGGCGGCGAGGTCGTCAGCACGACGTCGATGCCCTCGCTCCGGGCGATCGAGATCGCCTTGGGGATCGCCGTGGCGTTCCAGGTCACGTTCTCGTCAGGCACGAGCAGCCTGCGGCCGATCGTCGACGCACGGCGCAGCGCGAGATCGAGCCCGCTGCGACCGTACTGCTCGTCGGCGATGCGCCGTCCGCCCGGGCCGACGTAGCGCGCCCGGTGCACCCAGGCCTGGGTCGGGAGCGGCAGCTCCGCGTCGGAGTCGATCCACTTCGAGTCGTCGGGTGCGAGCACGTGCGTCTCGATGCCGAGCGCCGGCAAATGGCTCGCGAACTTCAGCGGCCGTTGCACGCCGCCGCCGCCTGACGGCGGGAAGTACATCGTGACGAGAAGGAGCTTCATAGGCGATACACGCGAAAGCGATTGTCGCGGTAGACGAGCGTCGCCGCCCCCCGGAACCGCTCGCCGGGAACCAGCACGAGCCAGCCCGCATGGTACGAGCGCGGGATCGCGAGGGAGCCAGACCGCAAGAATCTGTTCAGGTCGGCTTTGCGAGCGTCCGGCCGGTTCGCAGTCGTGTTCGCGACGTGTGTCGGCGGACCGTTCGCGACGTAGACGGGTGCGTAGGCGGAGATGCGGTAGCTCGTCTCGAGATCCGCGAACACGATCGCCCGCTTCGGCACGTCGCTCCGAAGGAACTGCACGAGGCCCGGTGTGAGTGCACTCGGGTCGGACGTGAATTGCGTATCCCAGTTCGCGAAGCCGTGCACCCCGACCGGCAGGACGAACAAGAGCACGGACAGCCCCGCCACGACCCCCGGCCGCTCGAAGCGTCCGCCGCCGAAGCGGGCCGTCCGCGAGCGCACGAGCACTGCCGCTGCGAGAAGCCCGGCAAGAGCTCCGAAGAATGCGATCCACGTGGTGACGGCAGGACCGCCGTGCGCGAGCTTCGGCCCGAAGTCGCCGGGGAACTCGAGCTGCAGGACGACACCCGCCGCAAGGGCAACGGGCAGGAGCAGCGGGCCTGCGACGCGGGCGAGTACCGCCGTGCCTCCGACGAGCGCGAATGCGAATGGAACGAACCCCGCTGCGCGCCTCGATTGCGACAGCGACACGAGATCCGAGAAGCGCGGGAAGACGAACGGCAGCAGGTCGAGCGCGAGCACGAACGCTGCGCCCCCGAGCACGAACGCGCTCCAGCGGCGCCGTGCGGCGAGCGCAGCGAGCGGAACGAGCACGAGCCCGGCTGCTGCGATCGCGCCCGTGCGTGCGACGACCTCCGGAGCGAGCGAGTAACTCGAAGTGGAGTGCACGACGAGATCGGTCGCGTAGTGCTTGAGACCTCGTGCCAACACTTTGGCGGCCGGCGTGTGCGACTGAGTCTCGCGGACGATCGGCAGGAGCCAGACGAACACGAGCAGCACCGGCGCGCCGAACGCGACCAGTCCGCCTGCGCTTCGGCGCGCGTCGACGCCCGCGACCAGCGCGCGCACGAGCGCGAAGCCGGTGAGCGGGATGCCGACGAACAGCGCGTACGTCGGATGGACGAAAGCGAGGTCGAGCCCCGCCGCCGCGAGTGTCGCTCCCACCTGCCACGAGGGCGCGCGGACGAAACGGAAAAAGAGCGCGATCACCGCCGGCACGAGCAGCTGCCGGGCAACCGTTCCCGGCAGCTCGAGCGTGGTGTACGAGCCGCCGCCACCCGGAGCAAGAGCAATGAGGGACACCTGCACGAGCACCGTCCCGGCGGCGAGCCACGCAGACCGGAAGACCGCGCGGCCCATCTCGAAGGCGAGGACGAGCGCGAGTGGCACAAGGATGCTCGACTCGTGCAGCACGACGGACGTCGGGTCGACGCCGCCGAGCTTCGCAACGAGCGCGAGCCAGCCGTGCCAGAGCGGGAACGCGTACCCGGGGTGCAGGCCGCCGTCCTTGAACTCGTCGACCGCGCGCAGCGATAGCCCGCCCAGGTCATCCAGCTTGCGCACGCGCCCCAGGTGGAAGAGCGCGTCGCCGTGGACGACGCCCTCGATGCTCCAGAGCGCGATACCCAGACCGATGCCGGCGAGCGCAATCGCACCGCGGCCGCGCAGCTCACGCTTGTCGAAACCTCGGGAGCGCGAACGCCACGCGAACGGCAGCGCGATCGCACCCGCGGCGAGCACGAGCGCGAGCGTCAGGTCGAGCGAGCCGTGGACGGCGAAGGTGAACGCGAGCGCACCCGCGACGAGGGCGCACGACCACGCAAGCGCCCCTGCAGCGCCGAGGCTCAGACCCGGGGGAACGTCATGATCCCGGATCTGACCCCCGGTGTGTCTGCTCGAGGCGCCTCCGGCGCCGGGGCTCAGACCCGGGGGAACGTCATGATCCCGGATCTGACCCCCGGTGTGTCTG
>DATEXK010000077.1:0-4056 GCA_035257065.1 Gaiellaceae bacterium
CCGCGGAGCGGCCCGAGGTGCTTCTGCAGCTTCGAGACGACGCGCCGCTTCTGCAGCTCGTTCACCTCCCACACCGCCTGGAGCAACAGGAACGGGTAGCCGGAGTTGCCGGCGAGCTGCTTCAGCGCGGTCACGTCCTTCGGGAAGCACGAGCCGCCGAAGCCGACGCCGGCGCGCAGGAAATGCGACCCGAGACGATGATCGAGGCCGACGCCGCGCGCGACCTCGACGACGTCGGCACCGACGAGCTCGCAGACGTTCGCGATCTCGTTGATGAAGCTGATGCGCGTCGAGAGGAAGGCGTTCGCCGCGAGCTTCACGAGCTCCGCGGACGCGACGTCGGTGCGCACGAACACGGTTTCGACCCCGCGGTGCAGCTCGACGACACGATCGGCGTCCGCGTCGTCAAATGCACCGACGACGATCCTGTCCGGACGAGTGAAGTCCTCCACCGCAGTACCCTCGGCGAGGAACTCCGGATTCGAGACGTACCCGACGCCCTGGAGACCGCGAGAATCGAGGCGGGCACGTACGTGCATCCCGGTGCCGACGGGCACGGTGCTCTTCATCACGACGACGGGAAGCTGCGGCAGGTCGGACGGAAGCTCGTCGATCACCGACCAGACCGCGGCGAGATCGGCGTCGCCCGACTCCGTCGGCGGCGTCCCGACCGCGACGAACAGGAAGTCCGCGCCCTCCACCGCCTCGGCGATGTCGAGCGTGAAGTGGAGCCGGTCCTTGTTGCGCTCGAGCACAACGTCGAGACCGGGCTCGTAGATAGGCACCTCACCCGCGCGGAGGAGCTCGATCCGCTCCGGAATGACGTCGCGAACCACGACGTCGTGCCCCAGGTCGGCGAAACAGGCCGCCGTGACGAGGCCGACGTAGCCGGCGCCGAACATCCCGATCTTTGCCACAGCAGAAGCCTACTTTGCGAGCGGCTGAAGGCCCCGGGCTATCGCGAGCATCGTCTCGTTCGAGAGCTCGTCGCGCAGGGTGTTGACAACCCAGTAGCTCGCCCCGCCCTCGCGGAGGACGACCATGTGGATCTTGGCGCCGGCGGTGTAGAGATCGAGCGTCCGGCCGTCCTTGAGCTTGATCTGGTCGGTCGGGTGCAGGGTGATCGGCGCGTCCGTCCAGTTGGTCTCCATGATCTGCCAGTAGACGTTGCCCGCCCCCGTGACGAAGGTCAGGCAGACGGCGCCGTGGCCGGGTGCGGGCTTGTACACACGAACGGGCTCGTCCTGCGCGAAGCGCGAGCCGCTCTCGATCGCCTGCGGCACCAGCAGCCGGAAGCCGACCTGCTTGCGGACGCCCTGCAGCGAGGTGAGCGCATACCCCGGATCGCGGCGCACGGACGGAGTCTCGTGCGTGGGCGTCGGCACGATGACCGCCTGCGGATCGATCAGCTCGCCGTTGAACGACGAGCCGACGACCACGATGACGAGCGGGTTACCCGCCTCCTGCGCGAACGTCGCAAACTGCGGCGGTAGCGGTGCAGTCACGACGTGCGGCCCGAACGCGACCGCCACCTGGCTCGCGGCCTGCTTCGCGTTCGGCTGCACGGCGTCGTAGTAGACCAGCGTCCTCGTGTAATTCTGGGGCGGCGCGTTCGGGAAGGTCGGAGGCGGCAGCTGCACGGTATGGAAGCCCTGCACCGCGAGCTTGAAGGACGTGTCACGCGCGAGCCCCGTGACGGTGGTCCCGTTGAGCACGAGCGTCGTGATCGACCCACGCTCGAGCTTCGGCTGCTTCGGCGCCTTGGCCTTGCGACCGAGCGCAGCCGCGTTCGCTCGCTGCGGCAGGCTCACGTCGGGATGTGTGAACGACGAGACCGCAGCCTGGATGTCGGACGGCTGCGCGCACTCCTGCGCGTTGAGATAGCCGCAGTCGGTGAGGTTCGGGATCGTGACGCGGAACAGGTGACCGCCGCCGAGGTGATAGGCGAGGCCTGCGTACGCGAGGATCTCCGACAGTGTCGGTGCGCCGCCGCCGCCTCGCGCCATCTCGACGTTGTTCTTCAGCGCGCCGATCACCCCCGGAAGGCTCGTGAGGGACAGGTTCCCCGCCATCCGGTCCTTGAGCGCCTCGAGGAAGAGCTGCTGGCGCGCATTCCGGTAGAGATCCGAGTCGGTGTGGCGGAAGCGGACGAAGTCGAGCGCCTGACCACCGTTGAGCTTCTGATAGCCGGGCTCGAGGTTGATCGTCGCGGTGCCGGTGTGAGGCGCGATGTAGTAGCGATGGTCGACCTGCATGTAGACGCCGTGGAGCTTGTTGACGAGCAGCTTGAAGCCGTGGAAGTTGATCGAGATCAGGTAGTTCACCGACAGGCCCGTGAGCTTCTCGACGGTGTTGAGCGTCCCGTCCGGTGGGCTCTGGTGGCACGTCGCCCACGCGGCGTTGATCCGGTCGACGCTGAGCGCTGTTGTCGAATCGCAGTAGATCGCCGTCTGCAGGTCGCGCGGGAACGACAGCAGCGACAGCGTGTTCGTCGTCGGATCGGCCCGGACGAGCATGATCGTGTCGGAGCGCGAGTCGGCGAGGCCGTAGCCCTGGCTGCCGGCCCGCGCGTCGTAGCCGACGATCAACGCAATTGCGGGCTCGGACGCCGTCGGAAGCGGGGCGAGATCCTTCTCCGTGGCCTTGACGGCCTTCGTGTGCGGCGCGATCGCGTTCAGCGTCTCGTGCCCGTAGAGATACAGGCCGCCGGCGAGGCCCGTGACGACGACGACGAGCGCCAGCAGGATCCAGCCGAAGACCTTCGCGGCGGTGCTGCGCTTCGAGCGAGGCGGCGGCTCGGGGGCCTTGTAGCGCCGGATCGGCTCGACGACCGGGGGCGGCAGGACCGCACGACCGTTGCCGTTCACGGTCGCGGCACGACCCATTCCTCTTTTCAGCGTCGTCCGCATGCGAAAATCGGCGCCCCCGCGGGCGGCTCAGGCCACGATAGCGGAGCCCCCGGAGGCGGCTACGCCCTTCAGGCGGTGATTCCCTGCCCGGCGTCGAGCCGCGAGGCAAGCACGCCGGTGAGGCCCTTCACCACCGCGGCAGGCAGCGGGGCCCGCACGGTCAGGGCATACAGCACGACCGTCACGCGGCCACGGCCGAGCGCCACGACGTCGATGACGAGATTGGCCGGCTTCTTGGAGCCGACCGAGAGGACGTACCGATAGTGGAGGCCGCGCTCTGCGCCCGTCGGGGCAGCGAGCGTCGTCGCCGAGGCGATGCGTATGTGCGTCTTCTTCCCGAAACCGGCGCCTGCGCTCTGCAGCAGGCACGTCCCGAGCAGTGAGGGCGTCGAGGCGCGCCAGTCCTGGCGGGCCTCGGCGACCGAGCGGAAGATGTCGGCCTCGGAGCCGACGTTCGTGACGCCGTCCTTGTACGTGAACGACGGATTGACCTTGGCGGTCTGGACGAAGCTCGACTCGTTGGGCCCCGCCGTGCACGGTGTGTTGGACTTCGCGGGCGGGTCGAGCTTCCACCCTGTCGCGAAGTCGCTGCGGCGGAGGACGATCGCCTTCGCGCGCTTCGTGTCCGCTGCGGTGTGGCGCTGAAGCGGCGCTCGCGGGTCGCGGGCCGCGCTTGCGATGGACGGCAGCACGAGAACGAGCACGGCGGCGGAGGCGACGAGACGCTTGGTCATACCGCCATGCGCGCCGCGTCGGGGGTCGGCTCGTAGCCGAGGTTCGGCCGAAGCCACCGCTCGGCCTCCTCGACCGACAGGCCCTTGCGCGCCGCGTAGTCCGCGACCTGATCGTGTGCGACCCGCCCGACGGAGAAGTACTTGACCTCGGGATGGGCGAGGTAGATGCCGCTCACGCTCGCAGCCGGGGTCATCGCGAAGGATTCGGTGAGGGCGATGCCGACGCGCTCGGCGCCGAGGAGCTCGAAGAGCTTCTGCTTCTCGCTGTGGTCCGGGCAGGCCGGATAGCCGAAGGCCGGCCGGATGCCCCGGAAGCGCTCGGCGGAGAGATCTTCCTTCGAGAGCTGCGGCCCGGTCTCGTACCACTCGCGCCGCGCGACCTCGTGGAGATATTCCGCGAAGGCTTCGGCGAG
>DATEXK010000078.1:0-2174 GCA_035257065.1 Gaiellaceae bacterium
GCTGCTCTTCGAGAAGATGCTTCAGGTTGCCCCACATCGTCTCCTCCTGGCGCTCCCCAGCGCGGGCGACGATGCGGCTCATCAGCTTCAACACTCCGCGGGTCTCTACGTCCCACGCCCACCGCATGCGGGTTCCCCCGGGAACGGCGTCAAAGGTCAGTGTTCCCTCGGTCTTGGTGGCCACCGGCTTGATCAGGCGCACCACGGATCGCGACGTTGATCCGAGCAGCCGGGGTCGCTCGTAGTCGGTGAACTCGATGGTCGTTTCTACAACTCGACCCAACATCGCGCTCTCTGCAAGAAATCGCGTGCCCCGCCCGATGGGTCCAGGCGAGGTCTTGTCGGCACGCACCATGCGCGAGTTGTATCGGGGCTCGTTGCACTCATCGGCAACGAAATCGAAGACCTGATCCACTGGTCGGATGATGACGACCTCGCCTTCAATGCGCACCGATCTTCAGTCACTCCTTCTACGCTCCGGCTCGGTGAGATGCTTCAGCCGCTTCATCCGTGCTCGGGCAGTCCTCGACCATGCCCCAGGCTTCCCCCGGGCTCCGGCGGCACGCATCGGTGGAAACCACGATCAACGAGAGAGACAAGAACCGCGTGGCGCGAGCTTGTGGCGCACCACCTGCTTCTCGTCGAGTCCGCGCGCCTTGACCCAGGCGACGGTGAGGTCGACGCATCGCTGCGCTGGGCGCTCGTTGCCGGACGAGGAAGGACGCGATCGGCCGAGAGCCGCGTCAGCAGCGCTGAAAGGCGCGCGCACGAAGCCCATCAGCCACGTCAGAGAACTCGTCGTTTGGGCGACTCCCTCGAGCGCCGGAATTCGTAGTTTCCGCATACGTGGATTCCCTGATTGCTGTCGCCTCTGCCCTGGGGACCTTGACGCGTGCTGCGGCAGTTAATGCCATCAGCTCGGGGGTGATCTCATGAATAGATTTTTGCGCGGCGCCGCGTTCTCAAGTGTGGCGGCGCTGCTCGTCGCGGCGGTCGTCGGGCTCTCCGGCGCGACCGCATCGACGGCGTTGAAGGCCGATCCGGGGCACAGTCACGGAATGCTCTCAATCACGAAGGAGCTGTTCGGGACAACGGACGGCAAGGCCGTCTACCTCTACACGATGACGAACGGGCCGGGGATGGTCGTCAAGATCATGACCTACGGAGGGACCATCCAGCAGATCCTCGTCCCGGATCGTCACCGTCAGCTGACGAACGTCGTCCTCGGCTTCGCGACGCTCGACGACTACGTCAAGCTGAACAGCCCGCTGGCTGGGTGGTACTTCGGCGCGATCATCGGTCGCTACGCGAACCGGATCGCCGCCGGCACGTTCACGCTCGACGGCGTCACGTACCACCTCGCGATCAACAACCCGCCGAACTCGCTGCACGGAGGGCTGAGCGGGTTCGACAACCAGATCTGGGACGCGACGGTGATCCCGCCGAGCCGCGACAGCGTCGGGCTCAAGCTCCACTACCTCAGCAAGGACATGGAGGAGGGCTATCCCGGCAACCTGTCCGTCGACGTGACCTACACGCTCACGAACGACAACGCGCTCCGCGTCGACTACCGGGCGACCACGGACAAGGCGACGGTGCTCAACCTGACGAACCACACCTACTGGAACCTCTCGGGCGAGGGATCCGGGCCGATCTACGACGAGGTGCTGTGGCTCAACGCCGACCAGTACACGCCGGTTGACTCGACGCTGATCCCGACCGGGAGCATCGATCCCGTTGCGGGGACGCCGATGGACTTCACGCGGCCGACGCCGATCGGTGCGCGCATCCGGGAGAGCTTCCCGCAGCTCGTGATCGGTCACGGCTACGACCACAACTACGTGCTCAACGGCCGCGACTCGAGGTCGCTCGTGCCTGCTGCGCGGGTCTTCGACCCGGCGAGCGGACGTGAGCTCACTGTCTCCACGACCGAGCCCGGAATCCAGTTCTACTCCGGGAACTTCCTCGACTCGACGGTCATCGGGACGAGCGGGAAGATGTATCGGGAAAGCGACGGGTTCGCTCTCGAGACCCAGCACTTCCCCGACTCGCCGAACCACGCGAACTTCCCCTCAACCGTGCTCCGGCCTGGTCAGGTGTTCAAGTCGGCGACTGTCTACGAGTTGTCGGTGGAGCACTAGCAACCGCGAAAGACGCCTCGCCTCGACGCCCGC
>DATEXK010000079.1:0-6921 GCA_035257065.1 Gaiellaceae bacterium
CGACGGTCGCCTTCAGCACGCCGGCAACGGTGGCGATCGCCGCTCCCGCAACACACGCCGCGAGGATCGCGACGATCACGTGCGGCCCCCGCGCCAGTCCGGCCCACGAGGAGCCGACCCAGACGGCGACAACCGCACCGGTGATGTACTGCCCCTGCCCGCCGATGTTGAAGAGGCCGCAGCGGAACGCGAACGCCACCGCGAGCCCGGTGAAGATGAGCGACGTCGTGAGAATCAGCGTCTGCGTCAGGTTGAACGGCGCGAGCGCGTTCGTGTCCGTGTTCCACCAGAAGAACACGTGATGGCTCGTGAACGGGAGGTCGATGTGGTGATGACCGACCTCGAAGAACCAGCTCAGGCCGCTTCCGTCGAAGATCGCCTTGTACGTCCGCAGAGGGTTGTGTCCCGTGGCGAGCACGACGAGCCCGCCCATGAAGAAGGCGATGATCGCCGTGACGACCGGCAGGACGAGGCCGCCGGCGCGCCGCCGGACAGGGGGGCTCTGGATGACGTTCGGCGCGTAGCCGCCGGGCAGCCCCTCCGAGGCCGGATCGACGTCGTCACCGACGCTCACGCAACTCCTCCGCTTCTGCCGACCAAACTGTCCTTAATCGGCGCTTTCGACCGCAGCGGCGAACAGGGCTCGATCGCTACTGCCGGCGGTACGGCTTGCCATCGGCCGCGGGCGCGACAGTCCGGCCGATCACGCCGGCCACGGCGATCAGCGTCAGGACGTAGGGAAGGACGTTGAACAAGGTGGCGGCCGACGGGGAGTACACCTGCAGCCTCAGCGCGATTGCGCTCGAGAACCCGAACAGCAGCGCGGCGCCGAACGCGCCTGCGGGCCGCCAGTTGCCGAAGATCACGGCCGCGAGCGCAATGAAACCGCGGCCGCCGGTCATGTTGTTGATGAACGTCCCGCCGCCGATGCCATCCGACAGGTAGACGCCGCCCAATGCGGCGAGCATGCCGGAGAGCACGACGCAGCAGTAGCGCACGGCGTAGACGTTGATTCCTACGGTGTCTGCCGCGCGCGGGTGTTCGCCGCAGGCACGGATGCGCAGCCCGATCGGTGTCTTGAAGAGCACGACGTACGAGAGGATCACGAGCACGAATCCGGCCCAGACCATCACGCTCAGGTGACCGATCGCGGGGCCGAGGAAGTGCTGGCCCGAGATCCACGGGATCGTGACGTTGGGAATGTTCGAGACGCCGCTGTGGATGTAGTTCCCGTTGTAGAGCTGGAAGAAGAAGTAGCCGGTGATCCCGAGCGCGAGAAAGTTCACCGCGGTTCCTCCGACGATCTGGTCGGCACGCAGCTGGATGGCGAAGAACCCGTAGACGAGCGCGAGGAATCCCCCCACGCCCATCCCGACGAGGATGCCGACGACCCAACTGCCGCCCTTGTCGGCGCCGTACACGCCCCAGAAGGCCCCGATGAGCATCATCCCCTCGAGCCCGATGTTCACGACGCCGCTGCGCTCGGAGAAGATGCCGCCGATGGCGGCGAAGACGAGGGGCGTCGTGAAGGCGAAGGTCTGCGCGATCAGCTGGGCGTCGAAGACCTGGTTCAGATTGCCGACACCCGAGCGGGTGGCGAGGATGCCGAGCCCGATTCCGAGCAGGCCCGTGGCGACCGCGCCGTACCCGAGCCGGCGGCTGCCCCGCGTCGCCGTCCAGATGCCGAGCACGACAGCGAGCACCCCGACCGCGATCGGCCAGACGATGGTTCGCGCCTGGATCGGCGGGATGGTCAGGAACGCCGCGAAGACGCCGAGCGCGATGCCGGTGTAGCCGGACGTGCGCGGGTCGCGCAGGCGTGCACTCAGCGGGTTTTCGAGCTTCTCGGCCCACGCGGTCATGCCGCAGCCTCCGCGCGCCTGTGCTTCGGCCGCAGCAACCGCCTCGTGTTCCAGATGTAGAGGATCAGCACGTCCGCTCCGATGAAGAGCACGACGAGCCCCTGGATGATGTAGGTGAGGTTGCCGGCGAGCTCGGGCTGGATGACGTTCGAGCTGAGACCGTGCGTCGTCCCGAAGAGCAGAGCGCCGAACAGGAGCGCAGCGAGGCCCGTTCCTATCGCCGTGTTGCGGCCGAGCAGCGCCACCGCGATCCCGAGAAAGCCCACCGAGCTGACGGGGATGTCGGACTGGCCGAAGTGGAAGAGGTAGCCGAGCATGTCGAGGCCACCGGCGAGCCCGGCGAACGCACCCGAGATCGCCATCGCCCGGATGAGGTTCTTCTTGACGTTGATGCCGCCGTACGCTGCGGCCTCCGCGTTGAAGCCCACGGCGCGCACCTCGTATCCGGCAGTCGTCCTGTTGAGCACGAGATAGAAGACGACGAGCGCAGCGAGGGCGACGAAGAAACCCACGTGTAATCCCTGGAGGTCCTTATCGCCCCAGAAGACCGGGAGCTTCGCCGAGGTGGCGACGTCGTTCGAGATCGGCAGCGTCTTGTCGGCGGAGTTCTGCAGCGGGCCGCCGTCACCGAACAGCCATGAACCCACCCAGTACGCAACCCAGTTGAGCATGATCGTCGAGATCACCTCGTGGGCTCCGACGGTCGCCTTCAGAAAGCCCGCGATTCCCGCCCAGATTGCCCCGGCCAAGGTCGCTGCTCCGATCGCCAGGAGGACATGCGGCACCCGGCTCATCCCGGCGAAGTCGGAGCCGATCCAGTTGGCGACGAAGAGGCCGACGAAGTACTGGCCCTGGCCGCCGATGTTGAACATGCCGGAGCGGAACGCGAAAGCGACTGCGAGTCCGCAGAGGATGAGCGTCGTCGTCTGGAGGAGCGTCTGCGAGAGGTTGTAGGCCGCCGTGTTCGCGATGTTCGTCGTCGGATGGAAGATCCAGTTGAGCCCGGCGCCGTTGAAGATGTCGCGGTACGCGAGCAGGGGGTTGTGTCCGGTGGCCAGCACGACGATCCCGCTCATCAGGAATGCGACTACGACCGTCACGACGGGCACTGCGACCCCGCCGGCACGTTGCTTGAGCGCGAGGCTCGTGATGAGCGACCCGGTGGCCGCCGCTTCCTCCGGGCTCTCGGGGAGCGAGTCGTTCGGGTCGGCCATGCTCACGCGGCCTCGTTCTCCCGTCCACCGAGCATCTCGAGTCCGATCTCCTGCTCCGACACGTCGCCGGTGTGCTCGCCGACGATCTCGCCTTCGTAGATGACGAGGATGCGGTCGGAGAGCGAGAGGATCTCCTCCAGCTCGAGCGAGACGAGCACGATCGCGCGGCCCTTGTCGCGCTCGCTGACGATGCGGCCGTGGAGATACTCGATCGCGCCGACGTCGAGACCTCGCGTCGGCTGTGCGGCGATGAGCACTTTCGGGTCGCGTGCGATCTCTCGGGCGACTACGACCTTCTGCTGATTGCCGCCCGACAGCCCGCCCGCGCGCGTCAGGGGGCCGCCGCCACGGATGTCGAACTCCTTGATCAGCCGGACCGCGCGGCTGATCAGCCGCCGAGGGAACAGCCAGCCCCACTTCGCGACCGGCGGCTTCGCGTAGTCGTGGAGTGCGATGTTCTCCGCGATGGAGAACTCGAGCACGAGGCCGCGACGCTGTCTGTCCTCGGGAATGTGACCGACGCCCGCGTCGAGCATCTGCCGCGCGTTCGCGTCGTGCACGCTGCGGCCGTCCACCTCGATGGTGCCGCTCTCGCTCTTGCGCAGGCCTGTGATCGCCTCGATCAGCTCCGTCTGGCCGTTCCCGTCGACGCCGGCTATGCCGACGATCTCGCCCGCCCGGACATCGAAGCTGACGCCGCGGACTTTCGCGATGCCGCGGTCGTCGCGGACGTGCAAGTCCCCGATCGAGAGGACCACGTCACCGGGCTTTGCCGGCGCCTTCTCGACGCGGAGCAGCACTTCGCGTCCGACCATCGCTTTGGCGAGCGAGGCTTCCGTCGCGCCTGCGGCGGGGACGGTCTCGACACTCTTGCCCCGCCGGAGCACTGTGATGCGATCGGCGATCTCGAGCACCTCGTTCAGCTTGTGGCTGATGAAGACGATCGACTTGCCATCCGCCTTCAGACTGCGGAGGATGCCGAACAGCTCGCGGGCTTCCTGCGGTGTCAACACGGCCGTGGGCTCGTCGAGGATGAGGATCTCCGCCCCGCGGTAGAGCGCTTTGAGGATCTCGACGCGCTGCTCCTGCCCGACGGTGATCTCGGAAACGAGTGCGCGGGGCTCGACGATCAGCCCGTACTGCTCGGATAGCTCCCGGACGCGCTGCTCGGCCCCCCGCTCGTCGAGGAGGATGCCGGGCGGCTCCATGCCGAGCACGATGTTCTCCGCAACGGTCATCACCGGAATGAGCATGAAATGCTGGTGAACCATGCCGACGCCGGCGTGGATCGCGTCGCGCGCCGAGCTGAAGCTCACGGGCTTGCCGTGCAGGAGGATCTCCCCGGCGTCCGGCCGATAGAGCCCGTAGAGGATGTTCATCAGCGTCGACTTGCCGGCGCCGTTCTCGCCGAGCAGAGCGTGCACCTCGCCCCGCCTGACGTCGAAGCTGACGTCGTCGTTCGCGATGACGCCCGGGAACTCCTTGCGGATTCCCCGCATCTCGAGGACGCGCTCCTCAGTCATCGAGGGTCGATCCTAACCGGGCGGACGGAGGGGCGGGCGCAGCCCGCCCCTCCACGCAAGTCCGCGTCGATCACTACTTGATCGCGGTCGGGACCTTGAGGGTGCCCGCGACGATCTTCGCGCGGTAACCGTTCATCTCCTTGATCCACGCGGCCGGGACGACAGGATTGATCCTGCCGACGCCGACGCCGTGGTTCTTGAGGTTGAACACGAGGTCGGTGCCGCCCTGGAACTTGCCGCCCGCAGCCGCAGCGACGGTGTCGTAGACGCCGACATCGGTCTTCTTGGTTCCACTCGTCAGGACCCGCTTCGCGTCGTTGTACTCGTCGGAGTCGACGCCGATGCCCCAGATGCCTGCGTTATCGGCAGCCTTCAGCGTGCCGAGACCGCAGCCGCCGGCGACCTGGAAGAGCACCTTTGCGCCCTGGCCGATCTCGTTCTCCGCAACGGCCTGGCATTTATCTGCCGCGCCGAAGTCGTTCGAGTACTGGACGATCAGCTTCGTTCCCGGCACGGCCTTCTGTGCGCAGTACTTGTAGCCCGCGATCCAGATGTCGACCGGCGGGATCTTGATGCCGCCGACGGCGCCGATCGTGTTGCCGCCCATCTTCTTCGCCATCTTCGCAGCGAGGACACCGACGAGGCAGCCCGACTCGTTCGCGGCGTACGTGATCCCCGCGACGTTCTTGAACGCGGGCAGCACGTTGCCCTTCTTGTCGGCGAACGGTGCGGTGTGAACCGTGTAGTCGGTGATCGCGAATTTGACGTTCGGGAACTTCTTCGCGTACGTGGCCTCGGTGCTCGCAAGCAGGAATCCGGCCGCGACGACGATGTTCGCGCCCTTGCGAATCGCAGCGTTGAAGTTCGGCGCGTAGTCGCTCGCCGAATGCGAGACCTCAGGAATCGCAGTGCCGCCGAACTTTTTTACAGCCTCGTTCAGGCCCTTGAGCTGGTTCTTGTTGAAGCCTGCATCGTTGAACCCGATGATGTCGCTCACGAGCGCGGCTTTGATCCCTGCTTTGTGTGTCGACGGCCCCGTCGACCCGCCGAGAGCGGCGGATGTCGAGACGGTCGCCACGAGCACTGCGACGCCCGCCAGCGCGATCCAGCGAGAAACTTTCAACTTGCCCTCCTAGTCGGATGATCGTTCGGCGCGATCCTAGCCCGAAACCGGAGAAAGGTACTAGTCCACCGCGATCGATCGTGGACCGGGGCCCGCGACGGTGTCGACGACCCGGTGCTCAGCTCAGGCGGACGCCGCGGCGAGCCGCGCCTCGAGCTCCGCCCGCGTCGGGAGGCCGGGGACGACGCCAGGATGCTCGACCATGTGGGCGCCGGCCGCGCAACCCCACCGCACCGCGTCGAGATCGGACAGCCCCTCCGCGAGCGCGACCGCGAAAGCTGCAGTGAAGGCATCGCCGGCGCCCGTCGTGTCGACGACGGTGGCGGGGAGCGCGGGGACGCGCTCTTCTCCGAGCTGCGCGCCCAGGTCGCCGAGCGTGAGCACGAGCGCGCCACGGACGCCGCTCACCGTAGAAGCTTCTGTCTCGTTCGGCGTCACGTAGTCGACGGTAGGCGCGATCGGCTCCGCCGGAGCGGGTGCCGGGTTGAGGATCGTGCGGACGCCGGCATGACGTGCAACCTCGAGCGCGTACAGCGCGGTGTCGAGTGGAATCTCGAGCTGCACGACGCAGATGTCGGCCGCCGCGATCCGGTCTGCGAACGCGTCGACGTGCGCGCGCGAAAGCTCCGCGAGCGCACCGGGCACGACGACGATGCGGTTCTCGCCCGACGGCTCGACGAAGATCGGCGCGACCATCGTTGCAGCGCTCGCGCGCACAGCATCGGCGGTCACGCCCTCCTGCTGCCAGAGCGCGAGCGCGTCCTGCCCGAATGCGTCGTCGCCGATCGCGGTGAGGAAGTCGACCGTTGCGCCGAGCCGCGCGCAGCCGACGGCCTGATTCGAGCCTTTGCCGCCGTGGTCGCGCCGGAACGTGCGGCCGATCACGGTCTCCCCCGCGTTCGGCACGCGGTCGAGCTCGACCGTCAGGCCGACCCCGTAGCTCCCGACGATCGCAACCCTCGCGACGCTTTGCTTCGCTCGCTTCACGGGGGAAACCAGTTTCCCCCGTGGGCCCCCTTCTGTTCCACTATCGGTGGGGCGTCTCATTGCTGCGCGGAACAAGTTGCGCTCCGCGACGGAACATCTACCCATGCTGGCTCGCGCATCTGAGAGGAGCGTAGCGTTACAGCGAAGAGCGCATCTGCGACGGACCGACCTACTCGGTTGTGGCGTACGTGTGGTACTCCGACGCGTCGACG
>DATEXK010000080.1:0-7343 GCA_035257065.1 Gaiellaceae bacterium
CGAGACGTCAGGCTCCATCGACGGCTCCGTGAACGGGAAGTAGTGCGTGCGGAAGCGAACGTCGCGCTCGGGACCGTACAGCGCCTGCATGACGTAGAGGAGCGTCCCCTTGAGGTCTGCCATCGTGATGCCCTTGTCGACGGCGAGGCCTTCGAACTGGTGGAAGATCGGGAAGTGCGTCGCGTCGATCGTGTCGCGGCGGTACACGCGGCCGATCGACACCATGTAGATCGGCGGGCGCTGCGACTCCATCTTGTGGATCTGCGCCGGCGAGGTCTCGGTCCGCAGCACGGTGTCGTCGCCGAGGTAGAGCGAGGCACGCGGCGAGCGCGAGGGGTGCCACGACGGGAACCCGAGCGCGTCGAAGTTGTAGCGGGTCGTCTCGACCTCACGGCCGTCGACCACCTCGTAGCCGAGCCCGAGGAAGATGTCCTCGACGTCGCGGCGCACCTGGGTCGACGGGTGGAGCGAGCCGCGCCGCCGCGGGCGCAGCGCCCGGCCCTGACCGCGGGCGATCAGGTCGGCGGGGAGCGTGACATCGACACGCTCCGACGAGAGCTTCGCGTCGAGCTCGGCCCGCTCGAGCCGGTCCTGTTCCGCTTCGACGGCCTGCTCGATCGCCTCGCGCGCCGCGTTGAGCGCCATGCCGGACTCCCGGTCGCGCACGTCGCGGAGCGCGAGCTTCAGCTCGCTCTTGCGCCCGAGGTAGCGAACGCGCACGTCGTCGAGCGCGGCAAGCGTCCCGGCCGCCGCGACGGCGGCGAGCGCTTCGTCCTGTAGAGCCTGCGCATCCACGGCGGCGACTGTATCGGGTCTCTCGTCCATCGATTCCTCCTTCGCAATGCTGTGTCAGGGCGGTCCAAGCCCCGGCTCGAGCTGCGGAGGAACCGACTGCTAGCGCGCCGGCGCCCCGGCAACGAGCCGGGGCTGCGTAAACAGGTACGCGCGCTGAGACATCGATGCGCACTATACCCGGGTGAGCAACTACGACTCCTTCGCCGACGACTACGACACCTGGTCGGCCGACATGACCGCGGACGTCGCGTGGTACGTCGGGCTCGCACGCGAAGCCGACGAGCCGATCGTCGAGCTCGCCGTCGGCACCGGACGCGTCGCCATCCCGATCGCGCGGGAGACCGGCAAGCGCGTCATCGGCATCGACCGTTCACCGGCGATGCTCGCGCGTGCACGCGAGCGGTCGCAGGGCCTGCCGGTGGAGCTGCGCGAGGGCGACATGCGGGACTTCGAGCTCGAGGAGCCGGTCGACCTCGTCATCTGTCCGTTTCGCTCGCTGCTCCATCTGCCGACCTGGCAGGACAAGCGGCGCGTGTTCGAGCGCGTCGCCCAGGCGCTGCGTCCGGGCGGACGGTTCGCCTGGAATGCGTTCGCGTTCAGCCCTCTGATCGCCGCATCGCTCCACGATCGCCGGATCGAACACGCAGACGGCCGCTGGGAGGTCACTCGCTACATCCCTGCCGACAGCCGACTCGAGCTGACACGCGGTGTCGGTGACGAGACCCTCGGCGTCCTTCACGCGTGGTGGGTGGGCCGGGCCGAATGGGAGGGCCTGATCGACGTCGCGGGACTGGAGGTCGAGACGCTGTACGGCGGGTTCGCCTGCGAGCCGTTCGACGACGACTCGCTCGAGCTCGTGTGGGTCGTGCGAAAGCCCGCGTGAGCGCGTACGACCCGATCGCACGGCTGTACGACCCTTGGAGCGCGAGCGTGATCGAAGACATCTCGTTCTACGTCGAGGAGGCCCTCGCAAGCGGTGGGCCGGTGGTCGAGCTCGGTGTCGGCACCGGACGCATAGCGATCCCGACGGCGATGGCGGGCGTTCACGTGATCGGCGTCGACTCCTCGGCGGGGATGCTCGCCGTCTGTGCGCAGCGGGCCCGCGAGGCGGGCGTCT
The DNA here is from genome assembly GCA_035257065.1 of Gaiellaceae bacterium. Taxonomy (GTDB): domain Bacteria; phylum Actinomycetota; class Thermoleophilia; order Gaiellales; family Gaiellaceae; genus Palsa-739. The sequence continues at coordinate 1,913 of DATEXK010000080.1, forward strand.
CCGAGTTGCTCGACCTGCGGCGGGGCGACCTGCGCGCGCCGCCGGTGACCGAGCGCGTCCGGCTCGTCACGTGCCCGTTCCGGGCCTTTCTCCACCTGGCGTCGGATGAGGAGCGCCTCGAGGCGCTCGTCGCCGCACGCGAGCTGCTCGAGCCCGGCGGCCGGCTCGTCTTCGACGTGTTCGCGCCCTCGCCGGAGGACATCGAGGAGACACACGGCCGCTGGATCGAGCGCGAGCCCTGCATCGACGAGCGCGCGGACTGGGATCTCGTGGCACAGACGCTGACGCTCTCGGTGCGCGGCGCCCAGGGCGCCTCGTCGATGACGCTCTGGTGGCTCGAGCCGCCGCGCTGGCATGCGCTCATCGCCGAGGCTGGGCTGAACGTCGAGGCCTGTTACGGCTGGTTCGACCGGCGGCCGTACGCGGGCGGCGAGGACACGGTGTGGATCGCCTCGCGCACATGATCTTCCGCAAATTGCGAAGAATTGTTCTGCTCACCCCTTGAACTGTCGACACCTTCGTCGTAGGTTCCCCCTTGCACCGAGCACGGAGCGCAATTAGGTCGAGGCTCCGACCGAGCGGTTCTACGAGGAAGGGCGCAAGCCCCCAGGCGGAAGGCCGGTTGGTCGAGGCGGACGAAAGCGCAACCGACTCGGTGAAACTTTGGTCCGGCCCAGTTGGCAGGTAACTGTCAACGGGGCCGGGCCATTTTTTTGGTCAGGCTCGGCGCGCGAGCTCGTACAGCGCGACCGTGCCGGCCATCGCGACGTTCAGCGACTCGACCTCGCCGCTCTGGGGAATCGACGCGAGCACGTCGCAGCGGTCGAGCACCTCTTTCGGCAGCCCGTCCCGCTCGGCCCCGAGCACGAAGACGATCTCGCCCGCAAGCTCGAGCTCCGGCAGCGGCGTACCGCCGTGGGCGACCAGCGCGATCCGCCGGCCCGGCGGCGCGTCGAAGCCGCTGACCGGAACGCGGAAGACCGCGCCCATCGACGCGCGAAGCGCCTTCGGGCCGGCCAGATCGGCGCAGCCGGGCGAGAGCGCGACACCGGCGCCGAACGCGTCGGCGGAGCGGAGGAGCGTTCCGACGTTCCCCGGGTCGGCGACGTGCCACAGCGCGAGCGTCGCGGAGCGCACGCCTCGCGGCAGATCGTCGCGGCGGTAGACGGCGATCACCCGCGGCGGATGCGCGAGCGTCGAGACCTCGGCGAGCAGCTCCGGCGCAACCGTCTCTCCCGCGATGAGCAGCTCGACCGGTTCGAAGCCGGCGTTGGACGCCGCCTCGACGAGGTCCTCGCCCTCGGCGACGAGCAGCCCGAGCTTGTCACGCCAGCTCTTGTCATGGAGCTTGCGGACGAGCTTGAGCCGCTCGTTGTCGCGCGAGGTGATCAGATTGCGACGATCAGGCCGGGGCCGGGGTGGATCCGAGTGCCGACTTGGCCTGCTCGGCGATCGCGCCGAAGGCCGCGGGATCGCTGACTGCGAGGTCTGCGAGCACCTTCCGGTCGAGCTCGATGCCCGCCAGGCCGCAGCCGTGGACGAACTGGTTGTACGACAGGCCGTGGATGCGCGCCGCCGCGTTGATCCGCGTGATCCAGAGCCGGCGGAAGGTCCGCTTCTTGTTCTTGCGGTCGCGATAGGCGTAGACGAGCGAGTGCTCGACCTGCTCCTTCGCGTAGCGGTAATGGGAGTTGTTCCAGCCCCAGTACCCCTTCGCCTGCGCGAGGACCTTCCGGCGCTTCTTCTGCGCGTGGACCGATCGCTTGACTCTCGGCATGGCTAGCGCATCCTCAGCATCTTCTTGAGGGCGCCTCTGTCGGCCGAGGTGAGCACGCGGTCCTTGCGGTAGCCGCGCTTACGCTTCGACGACTTGTGCTCCAGATTGTGGCTGCGCATCGTCGGCCGGCGCATGATCTTGCCCGTCGCCGTCACCTTGAAGCGCTTCTTTGCCGCGGTCTTCGTTTTGATCTTCGGCATCTCTCTTCACTCCTGCATTTTTCGTGGGGCCCAGCAGCATCACCATGTTGCGGCCGTCGAGGAGGGGCTGGGACTCGATGACCCCGATCTCCTTGACGTCCTCGGCGAGGCGCAGGAGCAGGTCACGGCCGCGTTCCGGATGAGTCGTCTCGCGACCCCGGAACATGATCGTCACCTTGACCTTCGCGCGCTGGTTCAGGAACCGCTCTACGTGCCCCTTCTTGGTGTTGTAGTCATGGATTCCGATCTTCGGGCGAAGCTTGATCTCCTTGACGTGGATCTGGCTCTGGTGCTTACGAGCCTGCTTTGCCTTCTGCTCCTGTTCGTACTTGAACTTCCCGTAGTCCATGACCTTCGCGACCGGCGGGTCGGCCTGCGCAGCAACCTCGACGAGATCGAGGTTCTTGGCGTAGGCGTACTCGCGGGCCTCGTCCGTGGTCTTGATCCCGAGCTGGCCGCCGTCGTCATCGATCAGACGAACGTTCGGCACGCGGATGGCTTCGTTGATACGCGTCGTATCCCGGTTGGACGGGCGGACGTGCTCGACGGGCCTGCGTCTCGGCCTCAAAGGCAGATCACCAAGTTGGGCTTACTCCTCCTCGTATTCGATTGCGCACAGAAAAGCCGCTGCATGCAGCGGCCCGTTTCCTCGTCCCAAATCAGCAAACAACACTGATGACTCGGTTGAACCCCGCGCGAGCCTGCGCCCGGGAGGTGAGGAACGGGTCCGCCCCTGCTTTTCAGGAGGCAAGCGTAGCAAGCCTCGCCGAGAAATCCGCAAGGCTCTCAGTGGATTGCCCTCCCCCGCGCTCCCGGACGGCCAGGCTCTCCTCACTCTCGCGGTCGCCGTAGACGACCACGAACGGGATCTTCTCGAGCTCGGAGCCCCGAATCCGCTTGCCGATCGTCTCGGTCGCCTCCCCCACGTCGACCCGAAAGCCGTGCTCGACGAGCCTCGCCGCAACCGTGTGGGCGCCCTCGGCGTGAGCCTCCCCGACCGGGAGCACCCGAATCTGCACCGGGGCGAGCCAGAACGGGAAGGCGCCGCCGTAGTGCTCGGTGAGGATGCCGATGAACCGCTCGAGCGAGCCGAGCAGGGCCCGGTGAATCACGTACGGCGTGTGCTCCTGGTTGTCCGACCCCATGTAGGTCAGCTCGAAGCGTTGCGGCATGATCGCGTCGAGCTGGATCGTCCCCATCTGCCACGAGCGGCCGAGCACGTCGGTCATGTGCAGGTCGATCTTCGGGCCGTAGAACGCCCCGTCTCCCTCGTTGACCCGATACTCGATCTCGCGCCGCTCGAGAGCCGACCGGAGGGCAGCCTCGGTGAAGTCCCATTCCTCGTCGGTGCCCACCTTCTTCTCGGGGCGGGTCGAGAGCTCGAACTGCGCCGTCAGGCCGAAGAGGTCGTAGAGATAGGAGGCGAAGTCGAGGCAGCCGAAGATCTCGTCCTCGATCTGGTCGGCGGAGCAGAAGATGTGGGCGTCGTCCTGCGTGATGTGCCGAACCCGCAGCAGCCCGTGGAGCGTGCCCGCAAGCTCGTCGCGGTGCAGCGTCGACGACTCGGCGTACCGGAACGGCAGATCGCGATAGGAGCGCAGCTGCGAGCCGAACAGGAGCATGTGCCCGGGGCAGTTCATCGGCTTCAGCGCGAACTGCTTCTCGTCCTCCTTCGACTGGACGAAGAACATGTGGTCCTTGTAGTTCTCGTAGTGCCCTGAAGTGATGAACGTGTCGACGTCGTAGAGGAGCGGCGTCTTCACCTCGGAGTACCCACGCTGGAGGTTCTCCCGGCGACGGAGGTCCTCGAGCGTGTTCCAGATCACCATCCCCTTCGGATGCCAGAACGGCGACCCCGGCGAATGCTCCGACAGGTGGAAGAGGTCGAGCTGGGTGCCGAGCCGGCGGTGGTCGCGCTTCTTCGCCTCTTCGCGGCGCTCGAGATACGCGTCGAGATCCTTCTGCGAATAGAAGGCCGTCCCGTAGATCCGCGTCAGCTGAGCCTTGTCCGAGTCGCCGCGCCAGTACGCGCCCGCGAGGCTCGTCAGCTTCACGGCCTTGATCGGCTTCGAGTTCTGGAGGTGCGGCCCGCGGCAGAGGTCGGTGAAATCGCCCTGGGTGTACAGCGTGATGTCGCCCTCGGCGGTGTCGACGAGCTCGACCTTGTACGGCTCGCCTTCCTTTTCGAAGCGCGCCTTCGCCTCGTCGCGCGAGATCTCCTCGCGCGTCCATTCACGCCCTTCCTTCAGCTCGCGGTTCAGCTCGGCCTCGATCCGCTCGAGCTCCTCTTCGCGCAGCGGCTCGGGAAAGTCGAAGTCGTAGTAGAACCCGTTCTCGATCGGCGGACCGATCGCGACCTTCACGCCGGGATACAGCCGGCGCACCGCCTCGGCCAGCAGATGCGCGGCCGAGTGGCGGAGCACGTAGAGCGCGTCCGGATCGCTCGTGTCGCGCGTCGTGAGGATCTGGATCGACTGCCCGTCCTCGAGCGGGTCGCGCAGATCGTGCACCGCGCCGTTCGCGCGGATGAGCACCGCCTGCTCGGCGAGCTTCGGCCCGATCGCGCGCGCGGCGTCGAGGCCGGTCGCGCCGTCGGGAAGCTCGAGCGTGGAGTTGTCGGGAAGGACGACGTTCATGGATGACAAGGATATGCACCTCCGAGAGGACGATAGGAATGACGAGCGCGACGAGTCGCCCATCCCGGACCCGGAAGCCAAGGACACATCGGCCGCGGACGTTCCCCAGGCCGACTAGCTGTCCGCGCGCAACCCGGCGACTCGCAACGGCCGCGCGCGGCGTGCTGTCGATGTCCGGATCGTCTGCATCGATCTAGGGTAACGGCTCGCGCGGCGCACGAGTCCGGCGACGCCTCGAGCGGCAGATCAGGGTCGTCCGCGAATGCCGATCGCGCGCGTTGTCGACGTCCCGGGTGCTCGGCGCAAGAGCATTTCCGCGGCGACGGATATCGCCTGCGAACCGTAACGGCGGCCGCGGTTCAGGCGTCGCCGAATGCCGCCTCGCGGATGTTGGCCGGCGCCTTGAGCCAGTAGCTCTCGCGGATCCATTCGAGCGTCGCCTCGAGCGTCTCGTCGCTCGAGACCTCGACGGTCACCCACCCATAGCGTCCGACGTGACTCGCGCGACGCACCCACGAGAGCAGCTCGACGATCTCACGTTCTTCCGCACTGAGTTTCACTGTCACGTCGACGTGATCGTCGTGCTCCGTCATCCATGCGAACAACTTGTTCGCACCGACTTTGAAGACGGGAAAACCCCACGGCGCGTCTTCGTATGCCTGCGGAAACGACAACGCAAGCGCGCGCACGCGATCGGTGTAAGCAGCAATGCGTTGCACTACGTCGTTTGCATCACGCCCGAATGGGGGAAGTTATCCGTGTTGAGAACGGACGATAGATGACGATTGCAAACTGTCGACGTCATTTCAACGTGAAGG
>DATEXK010000081.1:0-8349 GCA_035257065.1 Gaiellaceae bacterium
TCGCGGCAAACCGCGGGCGCATCCCGGGTCGACGGAAGGCCGGCTGCGCGGCCCCGCCGTCGGTCCGCGACTAACCCTTCCGCGACGAGCCGGGCGTGGGCGCGTCAGGCTCCTGGCGGCACCGGCTGGGCATTCTCGGCCGCTCCTGCGCGATCCGGGCTCGGCCTGCTAATATTTGAGCACGCAAGTATCTCTCCCAGGAGGAACGATGAAGCTCGAAGGCATTCACCACGTCACCGCGATCACGGGCGACGCGCCGGGCAACGTGGACTTCTACACGGGCATGCTCGGGCTGCGGCTCGTGAAGAAGACCGTCAACCAGGACGATCCGACCGTCTACCACCTCTTCTACGCGGACGAGAAGGGGAGCGCGGGGTCGGACATCACCTTCTTCGAGTATCCGGGCGCTGCCCTCGGGCGCGCAGGCTCCGGGATGGTGCACACCGTCGTCTGGCGGGTCGGCTCGACCGACGCGCTCGACTTCTGGGCCGCGCGGCTCGGCGTCGAGCGCGACGGCGACGTCGTCCGCTTCGCCGACCCCGAAGGGCTCCGCCACGAGCTCGTCGTCGCGGCCGTGCCGGACGAGCCGCTGATCGCTGACCATCCCGAGATTCCCGCGGCGCTCGCCCTGCAGGGCTTCGAGGGCGTGCGCGCGTACGCGCGCGACCCGGAGCGCCACAGCGGGCCGTTCCTCGACGCGCTCGGCTTCGAACGCAAGGACGGCACGGCGTGGGAGACGCGCGGTGCAGCGCGTGGAGGCTGGATCGAGTACGAGCCGTCACCCGCCGAGCCTGGCATCCCCGGCGCCGGGACGGTGCACCACGTCGCCTGGGCCTCGACGATGGAAGAGCACGAAGCGTGGCAGCGCAGCGTCGCCGAGGCAGGCGGCCGGCCGACGCCCGTGATCGACCGCTTCTGGTTCCGCTCGATCTACTTCCGCGAGCCGAGCGGCGTGCTGTTCGAGATCGCCACGCTCGGCCCGGGCTTCGCGACCGACGAGGATCCCGCGCACCTGGGCGAGGCGCTGATCCTGCCGCCCGACTTCGAGCATCTGCGCAGCGAGGTCGAGCCGCTGCTGACGAAGTTGCCGAATCCGCGCGATAGCTGGACGCGCGCATGAGCCTGCGTGCGCTCGAGCGGCCGGCGGCAGGCGAGCCGGAGGGTGCGCTCGTCCTCTTCCACGGTCGCGGCGCCGACGAGCACGATCTCTTCCCGTTGCTCGACGCGCTCGATCCCGAGCGGCGACTGCAGGGGTTCACGCCGCGCGCGCCGCTCGCGCTCTCGCCGGGTGGCGCGCACTGGTACGCAGTGCCGAGGGTGGGCTATCCCGATCCCGAGTCGTTCCAGGTCGGCTACTCGGCGGCGGTGGAGTGGCTCGACGCACTGCCGTTCCCACCGGAGCGCATCGTGCTCGGCGGGTTCTCGCAGGGCGCCGTCATGGCGTACGCGCTCGGGCTCGGCAAGGGTCGCGCGCGACCGGCGGCGCTGCTCGCACTGAGCGGCTTCATCCCGACGGTCGACGGCTGGGAGCCCGACCTCGAGCTGCCGTTCCCGCCGATTGCGATCGTGCACGGCGAGTACGACCCGGTGATCCCCGTCGAGTTCGCGCGGCGTGCGCGCACCACGCTCGAGGACGCCGGTGCGGAGTTCCTCTACCGCGAGTTGCCCGTCGACCACACGATCGACCCGGCGGTTCTGCCCGAGCTTCGTCAGATGGTCGCGGCAGCCGTAACCGTCTAGGCGCCGGGATGCGGTAGCGACGACGTGTCCACGACCTCGAAGTCCGATCCCTTGATGCCGCCGAGCGAGTGCAGCGCGTCGTTCGACCAGTGCGGGTCGGGCGCGCCGCTGATGTACCAGTTCGATCCGTTGTCGGCGAGGATCATTCCGTAGGTCTTCAGCGCCTGGAGCACGATGCGTGCCTGCCGGGGGTAGCCCGAGATGTCCACGCTCGCCTTGAGACGCACGCGTGCGCCCATCGGCGGCAGCGCCGGGTCGTTGGAGCTCGACGCGTCGTGACGCGCGGGATAGACGTATGCGCTTCGTGTCCGCGAGACGGTGAACCGGAGCGCGTGGTCGATCGTCCCTCGCGCCACCTCGTCGTAGCGGGCGAGGCCGGGGAAGATCGGCAGCCCGGCGGCGTCGGCCGACGTCCAGCCCGCGGGCCGCACGGCGTTCGAGCGCAGGTTCCACGTCGCACCGGACCCCGCCTTCCAGCCACCGCCCGGCTTCGGGTAGAGCGCGTAGAGCTCGTAGAGCCGGCACGCGTCGCGGTCGAGGAGCAGCGCGTGGCGATCGCCGTCTGACGCCCGTCCACCTTCGATGTGCACGGTCTTCGGAATGGGATAGGACACCTTGTCGGACTCGTCCGCATAGTCGAACGTGACCCGCGAGCGCGGCGTTGCCTTCGAGACGACGTCGAACGGAATGCCGATCGGTTGCCCGTCGTACACGCCGGAGCCGAAGTCCGGATGGAGTCCCGTCGTGACTCCCATCGAGGCGATCAGCTGCGCCGAGTCCGCAGCGACGGGCAGCGTGTCCACGCGCTGGTTCCACGCGTTCGAGGCCGGGAAGATGGTGCAGCGCGGCGCCGAGGGCACGCGCAGCGCGTTCGCGGCGGAGCCCGAGGAGACCAGCGGGAGAAGAAGCAGCGGCAGCAGTGCGCCGGCGACGACGAGCAGTCTCTTCGTCAGTTCCTCGATTCCGAACGGGGCCCCGCAGCAGCTTGAGGGTACTCGGGAGCGCAAGCGTCCTGCGTGGTTCTAGTGGTTTGACCGGTGACGTTCCACGGAGACCATGTGACCGTTGCCGGTCAGACCACTAGACGTCGACGCTCGGGTAGCGCGCACGCACGACGTCGATGAAGGAGGCGAGCTCGTCCGCCAGCTTTGGATCCGCGATCTCGAGCACGTTCTCCGCATTCCGCTCGCCTGAATGGGAGAGATTGAAGCTCCCGACGAAGATGATGTCGTCGGCGACGGTCACCTTCGCGTGCATGAAGTCGTGCACGGAGTCCGGGGTGTACGGGGTCGAGTGCTTGCCGGAGAACGGGGCGTGCGCCAGCGCCGTGCGCAGCAGCGGCTCTTTCCACGGGGCGTTTCCGTTCGCGCGCCACTGGCCGATCACTTCGAGCACCTGCGTGCGGTCGACGACGCCGGCGAGATCGACCTTGCCGTCCGTTGCGACCTGGGCGAGCGTGGCGAGGATGGGAGCAGAGGAGAGCACCGGCGATGCGATCCGGACCCGTCGCTGCGCCGTGCCGATCGCCTTGGCGATCCGGTGGGCGAGCTTCTCGCCCCTACCGGGGCAGAACCAGGCGCGCACGCTCCTGCCTTCGACCTGCAGGGGCGCGGTGTCGACCTTGCCGCTGTGTCCGACGTCTCGACTGGTCCATAGCTGCTCGAAGTCGACTCCGAAGCGCGCCGCGAGCTCGGCGCCCTCGGCGGTGATGATCACGTTCTCCTCGCGCGTCCACGAGTCGGAGGTCCAGTTCATCGAGCCGGTCCACACGGCCGCCTGGTCACGCACGATGTACTTGTGGTGCATGAGATCGGGCTCACCGGGGATGGCGGCGGTGGGGAACGGCAGCGACTCGATCAGGCTTGGCTGCGTGTGTGGCGGTGGCGGCACGGGCACGCGATGGCCGTCGGTGTCGAGGTTGTAGGCGAGTCGCACGCTGACGCCTCGCCCGGCTGCGCCCGTGAGTGCGTCGTGCAGGACAGGCCAGATGGGATCCGGCAGCCGGATGTCGTAGATCGCGATCTCGAGCGTGTGCTGCGCGGCCGAGATCCAGTCGGCGAGCGCGTGCACGATCTCCTCCGCGGTCTGGCCCCCGTCGGTGAGCGTCCGGATCTCGATCAGGAAGCCTTCGCCGAGCGCATCGCAGCCTTGTGCGCGCGCTTGGCAGCCTGATACGCGGCCAGCGACTCGTGGGAGTCGACGTCGCCGAGCGTCTTGTGATCGCGTGCGATGCCCTGCGCGGCGGCGACGCCGAAGCGCTTGTAGAGCACGTCGTTGAGCGTCCGCACCTTCATGTCGCCGAAGCCCGGCAGGGAGCGGAGCCGTCGGCGCAGATCCTCGGCGTCCGCCGCTTTGGCCCACACGCGCTCGGCCCGGCCGCCGTACTCCTCGACGATCACCGAGGCGAGCTCTTGCACGCGGCCGGCCATGGCTCCGGGATAGCGGTGGATCGCCGGCTTCTCCCGGAACACTGCCTCGAGCTTCGCCGGGTCGGTGCCGGCGATCGCCTTCGGGTCGATCGTGCCGAGGCGCTGCTTCAGCCGCAGCGGCCCGGCGAACGCCGTCTGCACCGTCACTTGCTGGTCGAGGACAAAGCCCACGAGCAGCGCAAATGGGTCGGCGGCGACCAGGCGACACGCCTCGTCGTCGTCTGTGAAATAGAGGTGATCCGGCGCGGCCACAGGGTGATTCTACGCGGGTACGCTGGTCGCATGGACCCGCTCACCGTCTTCTCGGAGGTCACGCGCGAGTGGTTCAACCGGACCTTCGACGGGCCGACGCCGGCACAGCAGAAGGGGTGGCCGGTCATCGCGTCGGGCGTCAACACGCTGATTCAGGCGCCGACCGGCTCGGGGAAGACGCTCGCCGCGTTCCTCTACGCGATCGATCGTCTGACGCCGACGCCCGGCGCCGGCCTGCGCGTGCTCTACGTCTCGCCGCTGAAGGCGCTCAATTACGACGTCGAGCGCAACTTGCGCGGCCCGCTCGCCGGGCTCCAGTCGCAGCTTCGCGTTGCCGTGCGCACCGGTGACACGCCGCAGAAGGAGCGCGCGGCGATGCTGCGTTCGGCACCCGACATCCTGATCACGACGCCCGAGTCGCTCTTCCTGATGCTGACTTCGCGCGCGCGCGAGCTGTTGCGCACCGTCGACACCGTGATCGTCGACGAGGTGCACGCGGTCGCCGGGACGAAGCGCGGCGCGCACCTTGCTCTTTCGCTCGAACGCCTGCAGCGGCTCGTGGGCGATCGCCCGCTCCAGCGCATCGGGCTCTCGGCGACGCAGCGGCCGCTCGAGGAGATCGGCCGCTTCGTCGGCGGGGGCCGCCCGATCGAGCTCGTCGACGCGGGTGTTGCGAAGCAGCTCGACCTGCAGGTCGTCGTGCCGATCGAGGACATGCGGGAGCTCGCCTCGACCGGGCAGTTGATGCATCCGGTGCCCGTGGACGGGCAGGAGATGGACGTCGGCACCGAGCGCAGCTCGAACTCGATCTGGCCGTCGATCTATCCGGCGCTGCTCGCGCTCGTACGCGAGCACCGCTCGACCATCGTCTTCGTGAACAACCGGCGCCTCGCCGAGCGGCTCGCGCTGCGGCTGAACGAATTGGCGGAAGAGGAAGTCGCGCGTGCGCACCACGGCTCGCTCGCGCGTGAGCAGCGCGTCGTGATCGAGGAGGATCTGAAGGCCGGACGCATTCCGTGCCTCGTCGCGACGTCGTCGCTCGAGCTCGGCATCGATATGGGCGCAGTCGACCTCGTCGTGCAGGTCGAGTCGCCGAAGTCGGTCGCACGCGGCCTGCAGCGCATCGGTCGCGCCGGGCACACAGTCGACGCCGTTTCGAAGGGCCGCATCTTCCCGAAGTTCCGAGCCGACCTGCTCGAGTCGGCGGTCGTTGCGCAACGCATGCGCGCGGGCGCGATCGAGGAGACGCAGATTCCGCGCAACCCGCTCGACGTGCTCGCGCAGCAGATCGTCGCTATCTGCGCCGAAGAGGAGATCGAGGTCGCCGAGCTGCACTCGCTCGTCCGCGGCGCGTATCCCTTCGCCGACCTCTCGCGTGCGCAGCTCGAGAACGTGCTCGACATGCTCGCGGGGCGCTACCCGTCGGACGAGTTCGCCGAGTTGCGTCCGCGCATCATCTGGGACCGCACCGCGGGCGTCGTGCGCGGCCGCGAGGGGGCGCGCCGCCTCGCGGTGACGAACGCCGGCACGATTCCCGACCGCGGCCTGTTCGGCGTGTTCATCGTCGAGGGCGGCGGCCGCGTCGGCGAGCTCGACGAGGAGATGGTCTACGAGGCCCGCGCGGGCCAGGTGATCATGCTCGGCGCGTCGTCGTGGCGCATCGAGGAGATCACGCGCGACCGCGTGCTCGTCTCGCCTGCTCCGGGCGTGCCCGGCTCGATCCCGTTCTGGAAGGGCGAGGGCGTCGGGCGGCCGTACGAGCTCGGCGAGGCGATCGGCGAGTTCTCGCGGATTCTCATTTCAAAGCCTGAACAGGCCAGACTGACCATGCTCGAGCAGATCGGCCTGTCCACGTTTGCAGCCCAGAATCTCTCGACCTTCCTCGAAGACCAGCAGCGTGCGACCGGTGTCGTCCCCTCGGACCGCACCGTCGTCGTCGAGCGGTTCCGCGACGAGATCGGTGACTGGCGCGTCTGCATCCTCACGCCGTTCGGGGCGCGGGTGCACGCACCGTGGGCGATGGCGGTCGGCGCCCGCCTGCGTGACTCGCTCGGCATCGAGGTGCAGTCGATCTGGTCGGACGACGGGATCGCGTTCCATCTGCCCGATTCGGACGCGCCGCCTGCGACCGAGCTGCTGCTGCTTTCGGCGGAGGAGCTCGACGAGATCGTTCTCGCGGAGGTGGGGCAGACCGCCCTCTTCGGCGCGCGCTTCCGCGAGAACGCCGCGCGCGCACTGCTGATCCCGCGCCGACGCCCGGGTGAGCGCTCGCCGCTCTGGCAGCAGCGGCTGAAGGCGCAAGGCCTGCTGCAGGTTGCCCGCAAGTACCCGAGCTTCCCGATCGTGCTCGAGACGTACCGCGAGTGCCTGCAGGACGTCTTCGACCTGCCGGCGCTGAAGAAGTTGCTCCACGGTCTGCGCACACGGGAGATCGACCTCGTCGAGGTCGAGAGCGCGAGCGCGTCGCCGTTCGCGTCGTCGCTGCTCTTCGACTACATCGCCACCTACATGTACGAGGACGACACGCCGCCTGCGGAGCGGCGTGCGCAGGCGCTCTCGCTCGACCGCGATCTGCTGAAGGAGCTGCTCGGCCAGGAAGAGCTGCGCGAGCTGATCGACGTCGACGCGCTCGCCGAGGTCGAGGTGTCGCTGCGGCCGCAGGCGAAGAACCCGGATCAGCTGCACGATCTGCTGCGACTCCGCGGCGACATGCGCGTCGGCGAGTTCGACGAGGCGCACGCGGCGATCCTCGAAGCGGAGCGCCGCGCGCTGCGCGTTCGGATCACGGGCGAGGAGCGCCTGATCGCGGTCGAGGATGCGGGTCGCTATCGCGACGCGCTCGGAGTGATGCCGCCGTCCGGGCTGCCCGACGTCTTCCTCGAAGGCGGGCCCGACTCACTGCGACAGCTCGTCCAGCGATTCGCGCGAGGGCGGGGGCCGTTCACGACGAAGCAGGTGAATGCGTGGTTCGGAGTGGACGTCGAGTCGCATCTGCGCGAGCTCGAGCGAGAGGAGAAGCTCGTGCGCGGCGAGCTCCGTCCAGGCGGTGTCGAGCGCGAGTGGTGCGATCCCGATGTGCTGCGCCGGCTGCGGCGCGCGTCGCTTGCGGCGTTGCGTCGCGAGATCGAGCCGACCGAGCAGGCGGCGCTCGGTCGCTTCCTGCCGCACTGGCACGGGATCGACCGGCGCGCGACGCTGCGCGAGGCGCTGATTCCGCTGCAGGGGCTCGCGCTGCCGGTGTCGTTGTGGGAGTCGGAGGTGCTGCGCCGCCGCGTCCCCTCCTACCGGCCCGAGCAGCTCGACCAGCTGTGCGCGTCCGGGGAGCTCGTCTGGGCAGGCGCGGGGCTCGACCGGGTCGCTGTGTTCTTCCGCGAGGACGCGCCGCTGCTCGGGCAGCCGTCCGCGGCAACGCCTCCTGAGGGCGATGCGCACGATGCGATCCGCGCGGCGCTGACCGGCGGCGCGCTCTTCTGGTTCGACCTGCTCGAAGCGACGCAACTCGACGACGCGATCGCGCTGCCGGCGCTCTGGGATCTTGTGTGGGCCGGCGAGGTGACGAACGACGCGTGGCAGCCGCTGCGGGCGGAGCGGCGCTACCAGGTGCCGCGCGCCGACCGGCGCGTGCGCCGTTTCTCCCGTGCGCGGTCGGCTGCGGTCACCGCGACGCAGGGGCGCTGGTCGCTCGCGGCTGCGCTCTTTGCGGGCGGCGAGCCGGACCGGCGCGCGCTTGCCGAGCTTCTGCTCGAGCGGCAGGGCATCGTGACGCGCGACAGCGTGCGCGGTGAAGGGATTCCCGGCGGCTACGGCGCGGTCTACTCGGAGTTGCGCGCGCTCGAGACGTTGGGAACGTGCCGGCGCGGCTACTTCGTCGAGGGTCTCGGCGGTGCGCAGTTCGCGCTCGGCGGCGCCGTCGAGCGTTTGCGCGAGC
>DATEXK010000082.1:0-2504 GCA_035257065.1 Gaiellaceae bacterium
ACCGCGACGGTGTTCAGCAGGACGGTCGCCGGGGCGAAGAACGCCGACGCAGCGCCGTGCTCGGCGAGGTAGAGACCTTCGTAGCCGAGCCCCTCGTACAGGCGGCGAGCCGGCTCGACGTCGTCGAACCAGCCGCAGTCGCGCACGATCGCGAGCCATTCGAGCAAGTCGGCGATCACCTCCGGCTCGAGGCGCGCGGCCGTGCTGACGACGCCGTTCTCGGTGTTCGACGCGATCCCCGTGCGCACAGCGAGCGCGCCGTCGACGCTCCGTGACTCGGCCGCGGACGCGAGCTGGCGGAGGTACGCCGGGTGGATCTCGTGCATGACCCGATTATCGACGCAACAGTGTTTCCACAGGAGCGGCTTTGGGGCCTGTCGGAGGAGTACGCTGTTCTGCACTGGCCCTGCCTTCAGGTTCCGGCCCTGGCCCGCAATACACCGACGCGCAAGCGCGCGAGGCGACGAGGCCTTAAGGCGAACGGAACTCGATGCGGGGTCAGTCTCTCTGCTTCTCCCTCGGGCCGGGCGGGTTGGGATTGCACGTGCACCGTCACCTATCGGGATGGTCGGGCGATGACGCTCGACGCTGACGTAAACGCGGACGAAATCACGAGTCAGGCGGCCGAACGGGGACTACCTATTCATTCACGCCGCCGAGGTTCCCGAGGCGGTGGTGCCGCCGGTTGCCGGGCGGCACCACCTCGAGGTTGTTCTACCCGCCAGACTTCGGCACGCCGGCGACGATGATCTGCGGTTTCTTGCCGTCGCAGTCGAGGCCGGCCGCGGCGAGGATCAGGCACTTCTGCACCTTGGGATCGTTCAGCGCCGTGAGCCGCGTGTTGACGATCTGCGCCTCCAGCACTTTGCGCTGCGTCTGGGCCGACGAGATTGCGCCGGCGCGGTTCTGGGCCTGCAGCTTCGCAGCCTGCCTCTGCCGGCTCAGTTGGGCGTCGAGCCGCCTGAGCGCCTCGTGCTCGTCCGCGAGCGTCCCGTCACGCGGATAGGTGCTGATGACCTGGAAGTACATCGGCGGACATCCTTCAGCGGCCCCTGCGCCAGTGAGTCCGGGCTGGACGCCGCAGAAGTAGTTCCCGCCCAGGTCGAGGGTGAGGTACTTCGTGAGCAGGACGCCGATGTGCTTGCCGTAGGTAATGCTCACCGGCTCGGCGCCCGCGGCCGACTTCACATTCGGGTCTGCACCGTAGGTGAGTTGCTGCCAGCTGAAGGCAGTCGATCCGTCGTGGACGACCTGCTTCATCGTGTTCGCCTGTGCCTCAGCGAGGAAGCGATACCAGCCCGTGTGCGGCGACTGCTGTACGCTCTCGCCCTTCGGTGCCACGGTGAAGCCCATGTCGCCGTAGGTGCTCTGCATCCCGTATCTCGAGTACCACTTGCAGGCGTTGTCTCCGGCGGTGTTGAAGCGGAACTTCAGGACACCCTCGACGAAGAGAGCGACCTGGCCCTTGGTGTAGGCGAGCAGATGGCCCGGAGCCTCAGGGCTGCTGTTGCGGCTCGTGATGTTGTAGACGATGTCGTTCGTGGGGAGCTGGACGAGCTCGTCCGTCTTCCCGACTGTGACGCTCTCGCCTGGCTGGATCGAGCGGATGAACTTGTGGCCGCTCTCGAGGCTGCTGTAGACGCACCCGATCTGATCCCCCGGAACCGTGACGCTCGTCCCGGTGCTACGGAGTGTCAAATATCCTGCGGCCGCCCCGCCGGCCAGGAGCACGACGACGACAGCCGCCGCTATCAGGCCACGACGGTGGCCTCGTACGAAGCTAGACATGGTCGAACCTCCGGTTCGACAACTGGAACGCTCTCGGCGAGGATCTAGAACGCCATGAAGCTGTAGTAGGCAGGCCCGGACCCCCTCATTCGTCCGCCACACGGCATCTCCGTTTGTGCCTCGTTCCGCATCGGGGGAAGCACTGATCCATGGCGGCCGCAAGACAACCGCCCAAGGCACGTTGAAGGCCGAGCGGTCTGGGCTGTGCCAGTGTGTGCTCCTATGTCAATAGGGGCTCGTTTTTGAGTGTGGTGTAGACGGTGCGTGCGAGTTGTCGTTTGAGGCAGCGGATTGCTTCGCGGCGTGTTTTGCCTTCGCTTTGTTTGCGTTCGAGGTAGGCGCGTGCGGGCGGGTGTACGCGGCCTTGGGTGACGGCGATGCGGTGGAGGGCACAGTTGAGTTGGCGGTTGCCGCCGCGGTCGAGGCGGTGACGTTGGTGTTTGCCGGAGCTGGCGTCGAGAGGTGCGACGCCGGCGTGTCGAGCGAGTTGTGCGTCGCTTCGGAAGCGTTCGATAGGTCCGATCTCGCAGAGCAGCTTGGCGGCGCTGAGCGCGCCGCAGCCGGCAAGCTCGAGCAGCCGTGGCGCGAGTGTCTTCGTCCGCGTCTGGAGTTCGCGGTCGAGTTCCGCGATCGAGCGTGTGAGCGTGCGGCAGCGGCCGAGCAGGTCGCGGGCGATCCGCACCTGCGTCGTCTGCTCGCGGCGGGCGAGCCGCCTG
>DATEXK010000083.1:0-3479 GCA_035257065.1 Gaiellaceae bacterium
GTGCTGGACACCGCGGCGATGCTCGTCTCGCGCAGCGCGCTCGGTCTGATCGACGACGATCTCGACCGTGTCGCGCGCGCGTGCGCGCGTCTCGCGGAGGAGCACCGTGCCACGGTGATGGCGGCGCGCACGCTCCTGCAGCAGGCGGTGCCGACGACCTTCGGGTTGAAGGCGGCTGGCTGGCTCGTCGCAGTGCTCGACGCGCGGTCGCGGATCGGCAGGCTGACGCTTCCGGCCGAGCTCGGCGGTGCGGCCGGCACACTCGCGGTGTTCGGCGAGCAGGGCGCCGAGGTCGTACGGCTCTTCGCGGAGGAGCTCGATCTCGCGGAGCCCGCACTGCCGTGGCACGCGTACCGCGGGCGCGTGGCCGAGCTGGCGGGCGCGCTCGGAGCGGTTGCGTCGGCGTCGGCGAAGATCGGGCTCGACGTCGTGCTGCTCGCGCAGACAGAGATCGGTGAGGTGTCGGAGGCGAGCGGCGGGCAGTCCTCGACGATGCCGCACAAGCGGAATCCGGTGAGTGCCGTCCTCGCGCGTGCGTGCGCGCGAGGCGTGCAGGTGCAGGTACCCGTGCTCACCGACGGCGAGCACGAGCTGGAGCGCGCGGCCGGCGCCTGGCACGCCGAGTGGACTGCGCTCTCCGAAGCGCTGGCGCTCGCGGGTGGCGCCGCCGCGGCGATCCGCGACTGCCTCGACGGGCTCGATGTTCACGTCGACCGCATGCGAGCGAACATGACCGGTGAGCTGTTCGCCGAACGGGACGCGCTCGTCGAGCGAGGCGTGCTCGAGGCGGGGGTCGATACGGCATACCTCGGCTCGGTCGACGTCTTCATCGACCGTGCGCTCACGCGCTACCGGGAGACGCAATGAGCCCGGCCCACCGTTCCGACGGCGCCGACGATGCGCCGGTTCTCGTGCTCTCGGGCAGTCTCGGCACGACGACCGCGATGTGGGATCCGCAGATCGCAGCGTTCGCGAGGCACTATCGCGTGCTTCGCATCGACCATCCCGGGCACGGCGACTCGCCGGTGCCCACGGCGCCCGTCACCGTCGAAGGGATCGCACGCGACCTGCTTGCTCTCCTCGACGAGCTCGACATCGACCGCGTCGACTTCTGCGGGCTCTCGCTCGGCGGCATGGTGGGGCAATGGCTCGGCGCGAACGCGCCCGACCGCATCTCCGGGCTCGTGCTCGCCTGCACCGGCGCCTCGCTCGGCGAGCCCGGGGCGTACGCCGCGCGGGCCGAGCTCGTGCGGCGCGAAGGCACCGGCATCCTGATCGACGGTGCGCGCGAGCGCTGGTTCACGCCGGCTTTTCGCGACGCGCTCGCCGCGCAGCGCATTCTCGACTCGCTTCGCACGATGTCGCCCCAGGGATACGCCGCCTGCTGCAAGGCGGTCGGCACATTCGACTTCCGCGGCGACCTGCAGCGCATCCAACCGCCGACGCTCGTGCTCTACGGCGAGGACGATCCGGTGACGACGTCTGAGATCCTCGACAAGCTCGCGACGATTCGGCGAGCACGCCGGAGGGGCATCGCGCACGCGGCACACCTTGCGAACGTCGAACAGCCTGAGGCGTTCTCGGCCGCGGTGCTCTCCCATCTCCAGGAAGGGGCGCAGGCATGAGCGACGACACCTACGAGCAGGGCATGAAGGTTCGCCGCGAGGTGCTCGGCGACGAGCACGTCGATGGGGCGATCGAGCGCACGAATGCCTACACGCAGGACTTCCAGGACTTCATCACCCGCTACGCCTGGGGCGAGATCTGGTCGCGCCCCGGTCTCGACCGGCGCACGCGCAGCTGCGTCACGATGACCGCGCTCGTCGCGGTCGGGCGCTTCGACGAGCTCGCCATGCACATCCGCGCTGCGCGACGGAACGGTCTCTCGCTCGAGGAGATCGGCGAGGTGCTGCTGCAGACCACTGTCTACTGCGGGGTGCCTGCGGCGAACAGTGCGTTCCACGTCTTCCAGCGCGTGATCGACGAGGACGGGAGCTGAGAACCCAGGTCGGGATCGTCGGCGCCGGGCCTGCGGGGCTCATGCTGGCGCGCCTGCTCGAGGTCGCGGGCATCGAAAGCGTCGTGCTCGAGGCGCGCGACCGCGACTACGTCGAGCACCGCGTCCGCGCCGGTGTGCTCGAGCAGGGAACCGTAGATCTCCTCGGCGAGCTCGGCGTCGCCGAGCGGCTGGACCGCGAAGGGATCGTCCACGGTGGCATCCACCTCCAGTTCGGAGGCGAGCGGCATCACCTGCCGATGAGCGAGCTCACCGGGCGCTCGATCGTGATCTACGGCCAGACCGAGGTCGTCAAGGATCTGATCGCTGCGCGTCTCGCGACGGGCGCCCCGCTCCAGTTCGAGGTCGATGGGGTGAGCGTGCACGAGCTGGAATCGAAACGGCCCGTGATTCGGTACAGCCACGACGGCGCGGCGCACGAGCTCGAGTGCGACGTCATCGCCGGCTGTGACGGGTTTCACGGTGTCTGTCGCTCGAGCATTCCGGACGGTGTGCTGCAGACGTTCGAGCGCGAGTACCAGTTCGGCTGGCTCGGCATTCTCGCGCAGGTGGCGCCGTCGATCGACGAGCTCGTCTACGCGCATCATGAGCGAGGCTTCGCGCTGCTCTCGCTGCGCTCACCCGAGTTGTCGCGCTACTACGTGCAGGTGCGTCACGACGAGGACGTCGCCGATTGGCCGGACGAGCGGATCTGGGAGGAGCTGCAGCTGCGAACCGCACTCGACGGTTGGACGCTGCACGAGGGCCCGGTGATCGAGAAGGGCGTGACCGGCATGCGGAGCTTCGTCACGGAGCCGATGCAGTACGGCCGCCTCTTTCTCGCAGGCGACGCGGCGCACATCGTGCCGCCCACCGGCGCGAAAGGGCTGAACCTCGCGATCCACGATGTGCGGATCCTCGGCGAGGCGCTCGTGCGCTGGTACCGGGACGGCGACGGCGCGCTGCTCGACGCGTATTCGGAGGCCTGTCTGCGCCGCGTCTGGCGAGCCGAGCACTTCTCCTGGTGGATGACCTCGATGCTGCATCGCGTCGGTGACGATCCCTTCGATCTACAGCTGCAGCTCTCGCAGCTGCGCTACCTCACGACGTCGCGCGCCGCGGCGACCTCGCTCGCCGAGAACTACGTCGGCCTGCAGACCGTGTGACGCATCGCTTCGCTCGCTTCACGGGGGAAACCAGTTTCCCCCGTGGGCCCCCTTCTGGTTCGTGCTCTCGGCCGGACGTCTCACTGCTCTCGCCGAACAAGTTCGGCTCCGCGACGAGGCCGAGGTCTGCTAGCGCGGCGCGAAGAATGACTGAACGTTGCCGATCAGCATCTGAGCGATCTGCTCCTGCGTGACGCCGGCAGCGAGCAGCGCGGGCAGGATCTTCGTCGAGATGTGCAGGTAGTCCGCGTGCTCGTCGGCGAAGTACGGGTTGCGGAACATGAAGTCGAAGAAGCAGGCGGCGTCGTGGCCGAGGT
>DATEXK010000084.1:0-15851 GCA_035257065.1 Gaiellaceae bacterium
TCGCTCGGGCTCAGCGGACGGTGGAAGATGCTGCTGCTCGCCGGCGTGACCGTCGTCGTCGCGATCGTCGCGCACCATCTCCGCCTGAGCACGCACGTGTACATCCCGGTCGCGAACGTCACGGTCCCGCTCTCGTACGGCTGGTACCTGTTCCTCTTCCTGATCATCGCGGGCACGTCGAACGCGACGAACCTCGCCGACGGCATCGACGGTCTCGCGGCAGGCACGGGGATCATCGCCCTCTTCACCTTCACCGCGATGATGGTCGTCTCGTTCGTCCGCTCGAGCCCGAACCCGGCTCACCGCAACCTGACGACGCTCGACCTCGCGATCATCGGCGCTGCGCTCATCGGGGCCGCGATCGGGTTCCTCTGGTACAACGCGTTCCCCGCTGAGGTGTTCATGGGCGATACCGGCTCGATGGCGTTCGGCGGCGCACTCGCCGCGTTCGCGATCATGACGAAGACCGAGGTCTTGCTGCTTTTCATCGGCGGCATCTTCGTGATCGAGGCGCTCTCCGTGATGATCCAGGTCTTCACCTTCAAGTACCTCGGGCGGCGCGTGTTCCTGATGACGCCGATCCATCATCACTTCGAGATGAAGGCCTGGTCCGAGACGAAGATCATGGTGCGCTTCTGGATCGTCGCCGGCATTCTCTGCTCGGCGGGCTTCGCGCTCTACTACCGCTACTACTTCGGGCAGCAGTGAGCACGACTGCGCTCGTGTTGGGTGTGTCGGCCGCGCGCCGGACCCTCGGCGAGCTCGGCGACTTCGACGAGATCGTCGTGCTCGATCCGTCGACCGTCGAGCTCGAGCTGCTCGTCGAGGAGCTCGCCGACCCGCGCCTCGACTACATGCTCGGCGGCCTGCCGGTGCTCCCGCTGCCGGACGCCTCCGTCGATCTGCTCGTCGGCGCGGATCCCGCCGACCCCGAGGTCGTGCGGGTCATGCGCCCCGGCGGTCGAGTCCTCCAGCTCGGGTGAGGATGCCGCGCTCCGGCGCCGAACCTTCACACATCAGCACGAAAGCCGGCACACCGCTCTCACACTCCCCTGCCTACGCTGTCTGCAGGGGCCCTCGCACCCCCTCTGGGGGGGTGCGTTTCTCGTGAGCGGGACAGGTTCCGAAGAGGCTCGGCCCCAGGAGGACTGGCTGCCGCGGCGCGCGCTCGTGCTCGGGCTCGCTCGCTCGGGTCGCGCGGCCGCGCTTGCGCTGGTGTCGCGCGGGGTCGAGGTGGTCGCCGCCGACCGCTCGCCGACCGCCGACCCCGGCAGGCTTGCCGAAGCGGGTGTCGAAGTCCGGCTCGGGACCGAGGAGGAGTCGCTCTTGCAGGGTGTCGAGCTCGTGATCAAGAGCCCGGGTGTTCCGGGCGCCTCGCCGCTCGTCGCGGGCGCTCGTGCGCGCGCGCTGCCGGTCTGGAGCGAGGTCGAGCTCGGCTACCGGCTCCTGCCGGGCAATCCGCTGATCGGCGTCACCGGCACGAACGGCAAGACGACGACCACCGAGCTGCTCGGGGCGATCTTCCGGGCCGCCGGAAGGCCCGTGGAGGTCGCCGGCAACGTCGGCCGCGCGCTCACCGACGTCGCCGAGCAGATCGACCCCGGCGTATCCGTCGTCTGCGAGCTGTCGAGCTTCCAGCTGGAGGATGTTCACTCACTCGCGTGCGACGTCGCGGTGCTTCTCAACCTCGAGCCCGACCACCTCGACCGCCACGGCAGTCTCGCCGCGTACCGCGAGGCGAAGCTCCGCATCTTCGAACGCGCCGGCACGAAGGTCGTGCCGCGCGGCTCCGGTCTCGAGGGAATCGAGTTCGCCGCCGACGATCCTCTGCCCGCGGAGCCTTTGATCCCCGGTGCGCACAATCGAGAGAACGCCGCCGCCGCGACGGCCGCCGCGCGCGCTTCGGGAATCGAGGACGCTGCGATCGCCGAGGCCCTGCGCACGTTCGCCGGCGTACCGCACAGGCTCGAGCTCGTCCGGGAGCTGCACGGTGTCCGCTTCGTGAACGACTCGAAGGCGACGAACGCCGCCGCGGCACGCCGCGGAGCCGCGGCGTACGGCGAGTCGCCGCTGCGTCTGATCCTCGGCGGTTCGACCAAGAATGAGGACTTCGGCCCGTTCGCGCGCGACCTGCCTGACACGGTGCGGTCGATCTACCTGATCGGCGAGTCCGCAGACGACCTCGCGCGTGCGCTCGACGCCGCGGGTCGTGCGTACGTGCGCGCCGGTGATCTGTCTACCGCCGTCGCCCGCGCGGCCGCGGACGCACAACCCGGCGACGTGGTCCTGCTCTCTCCCGCGAGCGCAAGCTACGACCAGTTCGACGACTTCGAGGATCGCGGCGACGCGTTCCGCCGCCTCGTCGAGGAGCTCGCATGACCGGCCGCACGAAGCAACGCCCGCTCGAATGGCAACTGCTCGTCTTCGTCACGCTCGCACTGACGTTCTTCGGGCTCGTGATGGTGTACAGCGCGACGTCGGCGACGGCCGCGCTCGGGAACGGCAACCCGATCGGCTATCTCGAACGGCAGGGTGTATACGCCGCGATCGGGTTCACGCTGCTCATCGTCGCGGCCCGCTACGACTTCCGCCGGTTGCGCGCGCTCGCGCCGCCGCTGATCGTTGCCTCGCTCTTCCTCTGTGCTGCCGTGCTCGTCGTCGGCGAGCGGATCAACGGCGCGCGGCGCTGGATCGCCTTCGGCCCAGCCGCCTTCCAACCGTCGGAGCTCGCGAAGCTCGCCCTCGTCGTCTGGTGTGCCGCGTATCTCGCGCGCAAGCCGCCGCCGCAGACGCTTGCGGACCTCGCGCGTCCCGTGGGGCTCCTCGTGGGCGTCTTCTGCCTGCTGATCCTCGTCGAGCCGGACCTCGGAACGGTGATCACGATCGTCGTGATGGTCGGCGCGATGCTGCTCATCTCCGGCACGCGCCTGCCGACGCTCGCGACCGCCTACGGGATCGTCATCGCACTCGGTGCGATCGCCGCCTGGACGTCGCCGTACCGCCGTGCGCGCCTGTTGATCTTCCTCGACCCCTGGAAGGACCCCTCGAACAACGGGCTCCAGAACGTGCAGGCACTCATCAGCGTCGGCTCGGGGGGGATCTTCGGGCGCGGCCTCGGCCAGGGCATCGAGAAGATTCACTACCTGCCCGAAGCGCACACCGACATGATCTTCGCCGTGATCGGCGAGGAGCTCGGCCTCGTCGGCGCCGCGATCCTCTGCCTCGGCTACTGCGTCTTCGCCTACGCCGGGCTGCGGATCGCGATCGCCTGCAAGGATCCGTTCGGGAAGCGCCTCGCTGCAGGGGTTACCGCGCTCATCTGCGGCCAGGCGGCGGTCAACATCGCGGCCGTGCTCGGGCTCGCCCCGCTGACCGGAATTCCGCTCCCGTTCGTCTCCTACGGAGGCTCGAGCCTCGTCATCGCCCTCCTGTCGGTCGGGATCCTCCTTAACATCGCCCGTGGCCATGCCGGAAAACAGACAGCTGCGGTGCCTGATCGCGGCCGGCGGAACAGTGGGGCACGTCGCCCCGTCGCTGGCGGTGGCCGAAGCCCTGCGCGCGCGCGGAGTGGAAGTGACGTTCGCCGGGTCGCCGGATCGCGTCGAGGCTCGGCTCGTTCCTGAGCGCGGCTACGCGTTCGACGCGTTCCGCGTCGCGGGCTTTCCGCGCCGTCCCGGTCTGCGCCTGGTCCGCGCTCTCGCGCTTGCCGCCGCCTCACCCGTCGCCTGCCTGCGAATCCTCCGACGGCGTCGTCCCGACGTCGTGCTCGGCGCCGGCGGCTACGTCGCCGGCCCGATGGTGCTCGCGGCGTGGTTGCGGCGCATTCCCGCGGCGCTGACGGAGGCGGATGCCCACCTCGGCCTCGCGAACCGGCTCGCAGCGCCGTTCGCACGGCGGCTGTTCCTCGCGTATCCGATCGACGGCGTGAACGGGAAGGCGCGCGTGGTCGGCCGCCCGATCCCGTCCATGTCGCAGGCGGTCGCGGGGGACGAAGCCCGTCGGCGGTTCGAGCTTCCGCAGGAGGGGCCGGTCGTGCTGGTCTTCGGCGGGAGTCTCGGGGCGCGCACGCTCAACGATGCCGCGATCGAGGCCTGGGGCGCGGCAGGGCCTGCCGTGCTGCACCTCTCGGGCGAGCGCGACTACGAGGCGCTTCGCGGCCGCGTCTCGAGGCCCGACTACCGCTTGCTGCCGTTCGTCGACGATTTCGGCGCGGCTCTGGCGGCAGCTGACATCGTCGTCTCGCGCGCGGGTGGATCGGTCTGGGAGATCGCGGCCGCCGGCAAGCCGGCGATCCTCGTGCCCTACCCGGATGCGACTGCGAATCACCAGCTGAAGAACGCGGAGTACTTCGACCGCGCAGGCGGCGCTGAGATCGTCGACGACCGGCAGGCGGGCGAATCGGTGCCGCTGCTCGTCGCGAAGCTGCTTGCAGACCCCGAGCGTCTCGCCGCGATGGGCGCAGCGATGCGTGCAGCCGCCAAGCCCGACGCAGCGGAGAGGATCGCGGATGAGCTCATCGCCCTCGCAACCGCTCGCCGGTAGACGCATCTGGATCGCCGGCATCGGCGGCGCCGGCATGAGTGCATATGCCGTCGTCGCGCACGCGTGGGGCGCCGAGGTCGCCGGGTGGGACCGCAACGACACGCCGTACCTCGCCCATCTTTCCCGTGAGATCGACGTGACGATCGCGCCGGAGCCGCCTGTGCCGCCCAAGGGCTGGGAGGTCTACGTCTCGACCGCGTTCGCGGGCCGCGTCGGGGGCCGTCCCCGCGCCGACTTGCTCGCCGAGCTCGTGTCGCTGCGCCGCTCGATCGTCGTCGCAGGCGCGCACGGGAAGACGACGACGAGCGCCATGATCGCCTTCTGCCTCGACCGGCTCGGGCTCGACCCGACGTTCCTGATCGGCGGCGAGGTCGCACAGCTCGGCGGCAACGCGCGGGCGGGGGAGGGCTGGCTCGTCGTCGAGGGCGACGAGTCCGACCGCTCCGTCGCTGTGCTCCGCCCGGAGGTCGCGGTGCTGCTGAACGTCGACCTCGACCACCACACGACGTTCGGGTCGCGGGCGGAGGTGGCGGAGCTCTTCGAGGAGTGGCTCGCTCACGTGCCGCACGTCGTCCGCGCGGAGGCGCTGCAGCCGGTCGAGCTCGAGCTCGCGGTGCCCGGTGAGCACAACCGCCGCAACGCCGCCGCGGCGATCGCTGCGCTCGAGCTCGCCGGCGTCGCGCGCGCGGACGCGGAGCGCGTGATCGTCGAGTTCGCCGGAGCGGGACGGCGGCTCGAGCGCAAGGGTGAGGCGGGCGGCGTCGCGGTGCTCGACAGCTATGCGCACCATCCAGCAGAGCTCTCCGCGGATCTCGCCGCAGTTCGCAGCACCGTCGCTGCGACGGAAGGCCGCGTCCTCGCGCTCTTCCAGCCTCACCTCTATTCGCGCACGCTCCATCTCGCGCACGAGTTCGCCGTCGCCCTCGCGGCGGCGGACGCCGTCTGCGTCACCGACGTCTACGCAGCGCGCGAAGCGCCGCTGCCGGGCGTGAGCGGCCGCCTGATCGTCGAAGAGCTCGCGCAGGTCCGGCCGGGCATGCGGCTCGCCTACACGCCGACCGTCGAGGAGGGCGCGCGGCTCGTCGCGGGTTGGGTGCGCGAGGGCGACACCGTGCTGACGCTCGGGGCCGGCGACGTCGATCGTGCCGCGGCCCTGCTGCTCGAGGCCCTCGCGTGAACATCGAAGAGGGCGTTCCGCTCTCGCGATTCACCACGCTCGGCACCGGTGGCCCCGCGCGTGCGTTCGCGCGTCCCGAGTCGGTCGCCGAGGTGGAGGAGCTGCTGCGCTGGGCAGCGGAGCGCGACATCGCGGTCGCCACGGTCGGGCTCGGCTCGAACCTGCTCGTCGCTGACGACGGCGTCGACGCCCTCGTGCTCAAGCTCGCGGGCGCGCTCGCCGAGGTCGCGGTCAACGGCGAGCTGCTACGGACCGGGGGAGGCGCGGCCAACGCCGTCGGGCTGCACAGGGCACGTGCGGCGGGGCTCGGCGGGTTCGAGTTCGCCTGTGCGATCCCGGGCACGACAGGCGGCGGGGTCTGGATGAACGCGGGCGCGTACGACGGCGAGTTCTCGCAGGTTCTCGTCCGCGCCCTCGTGGCCACGGCCGAGGGCACCGGCTGGCTGACCCCCGCCGAGCTCGGGCTCTCGTATCGCCACTCGAATCTCAGCCACGGCCAGGTCGTCGTCCAGGCGGAGCTGCGGCTGCACCCGCGGCCGCCTGCGGAGATCAAGGCCGAGGTGGCGGCCCTGAACGCGCAGCGCAAGGCGGCGCAGCCGACGAACCGGCGCACCTTCGGGAGCGTCTTCAAGAATCCGGCACACGAGCTGAGCGCGGGGAGGATGCTCGAGGCCTGCGGGCTCAAGGGGCATCGGATCGGCGGCGCGCA
Organism: Gaiellaceae bacterium; assembly: GCA_035257065.1. Taxonomy (GTDB): domain Bacteria; phylum Actinomycetota; class Thermoleophilia; order Gaiellales; family Gaiellaceae; genus Palsa-739. The sequence continues at coordinate 6,429 of DATEXK010000084.1, forward strand.
GATCTCCCCGAAGCACGCGAACTTCATCGAGAACGCCGGCGGCGCGCGCAGCGAGGACGCGGTGGCCCTCATGGCGGAGGCGCGCCGTCGCGCTCGGGAGCAGTACGGCGTCGAGCTGCGTCACGAGGTCGAGCTCCTCGGGGAGCTCGAGCTGCCGCCGTTCGGCCGTGCCGGCGAAGAGCCGTGACGTAGGAGCGACCTGCCCTACGGCGAACCTGGGCGAGTGACCGCCCAGCGTCGAGCCTCCGGCAATCGAGCCGTTCAACGCCGCCAGGCTCCGCGCGCGCGTGCTGCCGCGCTTCCGGCGCCGCGCGTGCCTCGTGTCGTTCGCCTCGTGCCCGCTCGCTTCCTGCCGTCCGGCCGCTCGATCCTCGTCGGGCTCGCGCTCCTCGCGCTCGCCTGCGGCGCCTATGTCGCCGCCCGGCAGACCTCGACGTTCGCGGTGGCGCACATCGAGATTGCAGGGGGCTCGCCGGACATCCGCCGGCAGGTGCGTCGCGAGCTCGCTCCGCTCGTCGGCACGAGCCTGCTCTCGCTCGACGGCAGCTCGCTCGAGCGGCGCGTCGAGTCGCTCCCCTCGGTCGTGTCGGTCGCGTACGACCGCGCGTTCCCGCACACGCTCCGCCTGACGATCGTCCCCGAGACGTCCGTGGCCGTCCTCCACCGTGGCACCCAGACGTGGCTCCTCTCGGGGCGGGGGCGCGTCGTCGTCTCGATCGTGCCGGGCACGTATCCGGCCTTGCCACGCATCTGGGTGCCCCGCGCGACGGAGGTCGCGGCGGGGGAGTTCATCCAGCCCGACGGCGCAGGCAGCGCAGCGCGTGCGCTTGCCCTCGCAGCGATCGTCCGTTTTCCCGCGCGGATAGCCACGGCGACGATGACCCATCGAGAGCTCGTCCTGCGCTTGCGCTCCGGGCTCGAGCTGCGGCTCGGCGATCCGACCGACGTGCGGCTCAAGCTCGCCGTCGCGCGGCGCGCGCTGCGAGGACTTCCGGCCGGCACGGCGTATCTCGACGTCAGCGTGCCCGACCGGCCGGTCGCCGGAACAAACCCTCGAGTCTCAGGTAGAGGTTGAGAATACGAACGGTCAACCTCTGATTGACAGCCAGAAGCGCCGCCTCTACCCTGCGGCGCGCATCCCCTTTTTCAGCCCCTACGCTCCACCGAAGGTTCAGGTGTCGTCCTCATGAGCATGCGCGACCAGTCCGGCAACTACCTCGCTGTGATCAAGGTCGTCGGCGTCGGCGGCGGCGGAACGAACGCCGTCAACCGAATGGTCGACGCAGGCCTCAGCGGCGTCGAGTTCATCGCGGTCAACACCGACGCCCAGGCGCTGATGATGTGCGACGCCGACGTGAAGATCCACATCGGCTCCCACGAGACGCGTGGGCTCGGCGCGGGAGCCGATCCGGCGGTCGGCCAGGCCGCCGCCCAGGAGAGCCGCGACGAGCTGAAGGAGGCGCTGAAGGGCGCCGACATGGTCTTCGTCACCGCCGGCGAGGGCGGGGGCACCGGCACCGGCGGGGCGCCGATCGTCGCCGAGCTCGCGCGTGAGCTCCAGGCGCTGACGGTCGGGGTCGTGACGAAGCCGTTCGTCTTCGAAGGCCGGAAGCGCACCCAGCAGGCCGACGCCGGGATCGAGAGCCTTCGTGACCGCGTCGACACGCTGATCGTGATCGAGAACGACCGGCTCCTCCAGGTCGTCGAGAAGCGCACGTCCGTCACCGACGCCTTCCGGATCGCCGACGACATCCTCCGCCAGGGCGTCCAGGGGATCACCGACCTGATCACCGTGCCCGGGCTCGTCAACCTCGACTTCGCCGACGTCCGTACGATCATGCGCGACGCCGGCTCGGCCCTGATGGGCATCGGAACCGCGTCCGGCGAGAATCGCGCGACCGAGGCCGCCCGCGGCGCCGTCTCTTCGCCGCTGCTCGAGACGTCGATCGAGGGCGCCACCGGCATCCTGCTCAACATCACCGGCGGACCCGACATCGGGCTCTTCGAGGTCAACGAGGCGGCCGAGGTGGTCACCGGCGCCGCCGATGCGAACGCGAACGTCATCTTCGGCGCTGTGATCGACGACTCGATGGGCGACGAGGTGCGGGTGACCGTGATCGCGACCGGCTTCGGCGGCACGCGCCGCCGCCGGCGCCGCGAGGGGAGCGAGGCTCCGATCCCGTCCGCACCGCTCCCCGGCGGCGGCTTCGAGATCCCGGACGAGGCGCTCGACGTGCCCTCGTTCCTGCGCGACGACTGATCTCCGTCGCCCCCGTCGAACGCCCGAGGTTTGAGTCTGCGCCAACGCGGTATAGACCGGTTGCCCTCAAAGGGTTGGCCCCATAGCAATGCCAACCCCACGACCCGGTCCACCGCCCCGGCCCATCTTCTGATGAGCCGGGGCGGCCCCGTTCTGGGGCCGGTTCGGTAACCGTGCTGGGTGCGACGAGCCAGTCACTAGGATCGGCCGTGCATGGCGCAAACGCTTCGACGCACACCACTGCACGCCAGGCACGTCGCGCTCGGCGCGCGGATGGTCCCGTTCGCCGGCTGGGAGATGCCGGTGCAGTACGAGGGCGTCATCCAGGAGCACCGAGCCGTGCGCGCCGACGCCGGGGCGTTCGACGTCTCGCACATGGGCGAGATCGAGGTCGAAGGCCCGCGCGCGCTCGAGCTGCTGCAGGGCCTCCTCTCGAACGATCTCGACCGGCTCGGGGCCGGCGAGGCGCAGTACACGCTGCTCCCGAACGAGCGCGGCGGGATCATCGACGACCTGATCGCCTACCGGCTCGACCGGTGCCGCTTCCTGCTCGTCGTGAACGCCTCGAACCGCGACGCGGACTTCCGCTGGATCAAGGAGCGGGAGATCAGCGGCTCCGACGTGCGCGACGTCTCCGACGAGTACGCGCTCATCGCCGTCCAGGGGCCGAACGCGATCGCGAAGCTCGGCCTCGGGGCGGCCAAACAGTTCACGTTCTCCGAGGAGCGCATCGACGGCGTCGAGGCGATGGTCAATCGCACGGGCTACACGGGTGAGGACGGCTGCGAGATCCTCTGCATGACGGAGGACGCGGTAGCGCTCTGGGACGCGGTGCTCGCCCGCGGCGTCGTTCCGTGCGGGCTCGGCGCGCGTGACACGTTGCGCCTCGAGGCCTCGCTGCCGCTGCACGGCAACGACATCGGGCCCGACACGGATGCGATCGAGGCGGGCCTTGGCTGGACGTGCGCGCTCGACAAGAAGGAGTTCACCGGCGCGGACGTGCTGCGCCGCACCAAGGAGGAGGGCCCGGCACGCAAGCTCATCTCCTTCGTGATGGAAGAGAAGGCCGTCCCGCGACAGGGCATGCCGATCGTCGGCGGCGGTGTGGCCACCTCGGGCTCGCATTCGCCGATGCTCGACGTCGGTATCGGAATGGGGTACGTGCCGTCCACGCATGCAGCGCTGGGGACGCACCTCACGATCGACGTGCGCGGAAAGCTTCGCCGAGCACGCGTCGTAAAAAGACCGATCTACAAGAGGGAGGACTGAATGGCAGCCGCGGAGTCGTATCCCGACGACCTCAAGTACCACCGCGAGCACGACTGGGCTCGCGTCGACGGCGACGAGGCCGTCCTCGGCGTGACGTGGTTCGCCGGCGACGCCCTCGGCGAGCTCGTGCATTTCGAGCCGCCCGAGGCAGGCGCCACCGTGACGAAGGACGTCCCGTACGGCGAAGTCGAGTCCGTCAAGGCGGTCTCCGACGTGATCGCGCCGCTCTCGGGCGAGGTGCTCGAGGTCAACCAGAAGGCCGTCGACGCGCCGGAGACGGTGAACGAGGATCCGTACGGCGAGGGCTGGCTGATCCGGATCCGCCTGTCCAATCCGGCCGAGGTCGATGCGCTACTCGACGTCGCCGCGTACAAGCAGTTCCTCGCCGAGCAATGACGTGGTGACCCAGTGACGCAACAGCACCCGTTCCTCGCGCTCACCGACGACGACCGGGAGGCAATGCTCCGCACGATCGGCGTCTCGTCGGTCGAAGAGCTGTTCCGCGACATCCCGCGCGGCGTCCGGCTCGACCGCGAGCTCCAGCTCGAGCGGCCGCTCCCGGAGGCCGAGCTCTCCGCGCACCTGGGCGAGCTCGCCGCGCGCAACGTCGACACGACGCGCGAGATCTCGTTCCTCGGCGCCGGTATCTACGACCACTACGTCCCCGCGGTCGTCGACATGCTGATGCAGCGCGGCGAGTTCCTCACTGCGTACACGCCGTACCAGCCCGAGATGAGCCAGGGCGTCCTCCAGGCGATCTTCGAGTACCAGACGGCGATCTGCGAGCTGACTGGGATGGACGTCTCGAACGCCTCCGGCTACGACGGTGCGACGGTCGCCGCCGATGCGTGCTTCATCGCGAAGCACGCACGCGCCGGCAAGACGACGATCGTCGTCACCGAGGCGACGAGCCCGCAGGTGCGGCAGGTCGTGAAGACCTACGCGCCGGGCTTCGGCCTCGAGATCGTCGAGGTGCCCCATCGCAACGGGACGACCGACCCGGATGACGTGCGGCGCGCGGCCGAGGGCGCCGCAGCGGTCATCTTCCAGCAGCCGAACGTCTTCGGCTGCCTCGAGCCGGCGCCCGAGCTCGCCGCCGCGGCGAACGACGCGGAGGCGCTCGCGGTGGCGCACGTCGACCCGCTGTCACTCGGCGTGCTCGAGGCCCCGGGGCGGTACGGCTGCGCACTCGCGATCGGCGAGGGGCAGGCGGCGGGCAACTTCCCGTCGTACGGCGGACCGCACTACGGCTTCCTCGCCTCACGGCAGGAGCTCATCCGGCGGATGCCCGGGCGGATCGTCGGCGAGACGGCAGATACCGCGGGTCAGCGCGGCTATGTCCTCACCCTGCAGACGCGCGAGCAGCACATCAGGCGCGAGAAGGCGACGTCGAACATCACGACGAACCAGACGCTCCTCGCCCTCGGCGGGCTCGTCTACCTCACGTGGCTCGGACCGCAGGGGTTACGGGAGCTGGGGGAGACCTGTCTCTCGCTGGTCGCGTATGCGAAGCAACAGCTCCGGGATCGCGCCGGCCTCGAGCTCGTGTTTCCAGAACAGGCAACATTCAAGGAGTTTGCCGTGCGCGTCGGACGGAACGCCCGCGACGTCATCCGCGACGCGCGGGCTCAGGGCGTCCATCCCGGCTACGCGATCGGACGCGACTACGAGGGCATGGACGACGTGCTGCTCGTCGCCGTCACCGAGAAGCGGACGCCCGCGGAGATCGACCGCCTCGCAGACGTGCTCGCCGAGGTGGCCGGATGAAGCTCATCTACGAGAAGTCGCAGGCCGGGCGCCGGGCATCGGCGATCCCGCACTTCGAAGGGCTACCGCCCGCCGAGGTGCCGGACGAGCTGCGTCGCGCAGAACCGCCGCGGCTTCCGGAGGTCCCCGAGTTCGAGCTCGTGCGCCACTTCACCGAGCTCTCGACGCGGAACTTCGGCATCGACAACGGCTTCTATCCGCTCGGCTCGTGCACGATGAAGTACAACCCGCGAATCAACGAGCGGCTCGTCGGGCTGCCGGGCTTCGCGAGCCTCCATCCCTTGCAGGACGAGGACGGCATCCAGGGCGCGCTCGAGCTCGAGTGGCGGCTCGAGGAGATCCTCGCCGAGATCACCGGGCTCGACGCGGTCTCACTGCAACCTGCGGCCGGCTCCCAGGGCGAGCTGACGGGTCTGATGCTCGTGCGCGCCTACTTCGCCGAGCGCGGCGAGACGGAGCAGCGGCGCAAGGTCGTGATTCCCGACACGGCGCATGGCACGAACCCCGCATCCGTGACGCTGGCGGGATTCGAGATGACGCCCGTCAAGACCGACGCCCGAGGCAACATCGACGTCGACGACCTGAGCACGAAGGTCGACGAGCACACGGCGGCGCTCATGCTCACGAACCCGTCGACGCTCGGGCTCTTCGACGAGAACATCGAGGAGATCGAAAAGATCTTCCACGGAGCAGGTGCGCTCATGTACTACGACGGCGCGAACCTGAACGCCGTGTGCGGCATCTCGCGCCCGGGCGACATGGGCTTCGACATCGTGCACATCAACCTGCACAAGACGTTCTCGCAACCGCATGGCGGCGGCGGCCCGGGCGGCGGCCCGATCGCGGTGCGCGAGATGCTCGAGTCGTACCTGCCGGTCCCGGTGGTCATGCGCAACGAGGACGGAACGTTCGGTCTCGACTTCGACCGGCCCAAGTCGATCGGGAAGGTGCGTGCGTTCACCGGGCCGTTCGGCGTCTTCGTGCGCTCGTATGCGTACATGCGCGCGTACGGCCCGCGCCTCCGCGAGATGTCCGAGACCGCAGTGCTGAATGCGAACTACGTGCTGGCGCGGTTGAAGGACGCGTACGAGCTGCCGTACGACCGGCTTTGCATGCACGAGTTCGTGCTCTCAGCGCGGAACCTGAAGCGCGACCACGGCGTCACCGCGCTCGACGTGGCGAAGCGGCTGATGGATTACGGCTATCACCCGCCGACGATCTACTTCCCGCTTGTCGTGCCGGAGGCGCTGATGATCGAGCCGACGGAGACCGAGACGAAGGAGACGCTCGATGCGTTCTGCGACGCGATGCTCGCGATCGCGAAGGAGGCGGCGGAGACTCCCGAGTTGCTGAAGGACGCGCCGCACCACCGGCCCGTGCGGCGGCTCGACGAGGTGCGCGCCGCCAAGCATCCGATCGTGAAGTACGGCTTCGAGCAGCACCCGCAGCCGGACGTGGAGGATGGCCGGCAGGTCGTGATTGCGGCGCCGAAGGCGGGCTGAAGTGAGGCGTCGCCGGGCGATCGCAGTCGTCGTCGCGCTCGTCGTGGCCGCGGTCGCGCTGACACACGAGGCGCTCTCGCCGACGCCGTTCCATCACACGCGAGCGCCTGGCGTGTTCGTGCTGGCGGCGGCGCTCGCGGTCGCGCTCCTCGTGCTTGCGCCCCGTGTTCCGTCGCTCGGCGTTGCGCTCGGCGCGGGCATCGCCGCCGGAGGCGCACTTGGAACGCTCGTCTCCGGCGTCGCCTGGAACGGCGTGCCCGACCCGTTCGTGCGCGACGGCATCGCGTTCAACGTGTCCGATCTCGCGATCGCGGTCGGCGACGTGATCCTCATCGCCGCCGCGCTTGCGCACGCCTGGCTGCAGCGCGCCGACCTCCGGCAGCCCGCCTGACCTGCCGCGCTACACGCGCTGCAGGTGCGTGTCCCTGAAGTCCGTCGGATACTTGAGCCCGTAGCCGAGGGTGCGGTCGACGCCGATGTGCACGATCCAGATCAAGCCGACCTGAACCGCGAGCTCGGCGCCCGCGATCCACCCGGCTGTTGCGAGAGCCACCGGAAGCGCGTACGTGTGCAGCGCGTCGTACGACACGGCGCCGGTGCGCGTCCCGGCCAGGTAGCCGAGCATCGACAGGTCGGGAGCGAGCGCGAGCGCGACGAGCAGCCACCACGGATAGCCCACGTGGAAGTAGACGGCGACCGCCGCGGTGGCGACCACAGCGCCTTCGGCGTGGAGGAGCACCCGCGGAAGCCGGCCGGTCGCGGTCACAGCACGACCGCGCCGTCGGCGGTGAGCGTCCAGCCGGGATTGTGCGCGACCTCCCACGGATGGCCGTCCGGATCGACGAAGGCGCCCGAGTAGCCGCCCCAGAACGTCGGTGCGCCCTCCCGCGCGATGGTCGCCCCGGCGGCGCGGGCCTCGCCGATCACGGTGTCGACCTCGGCCGGCGAGCGCACGTTGTGTGCGAGCGTCACGCCGCCCCAGCCGCCGGAGTCCGTCGTGCCGCTGTCCTTCGCAAGCTCCTCACGGCTCCAGAGCCCGAGCACCATCGAGCCGGCCTGGAAGAAGACGACGCCGAGCTCCGGCGGCGACGAGGAGCGCCAGCCCAGCGCCTCGTAGAAACGCCGTGACGCGGCGAGGTCGGCGACACCGAGCGTGACGAGACTGACGCGCTGCTCCATGCCCGGAGTATGCGGCACTCGCTAGCGCCCGGCGGCGAGCGCTCGCACGGAGGCTGGAATCGGCACGAGCGCGCGGAGCGGGTCGATCGCCGCGCCGTGAGCACGGACTTCGAAGTGCAAGTGTGGCCCAGTCGCATCGCCGGTGGATCCGACCCGGCCGATCACGGTCCCTCCGGCGACCCATTCTCCGACCTGGACGCCGATCGCCGAGAGGTGCGCGTACATCGTCCGCACGCCGTCGACGTGCGCGATCGTCACGAGCTCGCCCCAGCCTCCGACGCGCAGTCCCGCCCAGGTGACGCGTCCGGCTCCGGCTGCCAGGACGGGCGTTCCTGCGGCAGCGGGCAGGTCGATCCCGGCATGGAAGCGGTCGCCGCGCGGCCCGAACCCGTCCCCGACCGGGGCCAGGAGCGGCCAGCCGAGCGGGATGACCGTCTGGCGCGGCGCTCGTCGTAGCAACGCGATCGTCGCAGGGCCGGCGACGCCGTCGGCGGGCAGGCGCACGGTGCGCTGGAACCTGCGTACGGCGCCCGCCAACTGCGGGCCGAAGCGCGCGTCGATCGCGCCCGATGGAAAGCCCCGCCACGCCAGCTCCAGCTGCAACGCGCGAACGGCGCGGCCGTGCTCACCGAGACGCAATGTTGCCGCCGCGGGCGCGGTGAGGCAGAGAGCCGCGATCGACGCCGCCAGCCAGGCGAAGAAAGCCGCTGAACGAGGCGTATGGGCGAGGGCTCGGTCCATCTCGTTTGTACCTCGAGTCGACCGTGGCGGCCGACGCACGCGCCCTCGCAAGACGGGACGGTAGCAACCTCGCTGTGGGCGTCAAGCATCCCGACGTCGCGCCCGGAGCGGGAACAATCCATCGAGGTCGAACGGATCGACCGTCTCGTCATCGCCAAGGAGGACTGCTGTGCGAACGGAAGCGCTGCTGGTCATGGACGTGCAGAACGGGATCGTCGAGCGCTTCGCGGAACACTCGGAGCCGCTGCTCGCAACGCTCGCGGAGGCTGTGGTTGAGGCGCGGGACGCGGGCATACACGTCGTCTACGTCCGCATCGCGTTTCGCGAGGGCGCTCCCGAGGCGAGCCCGCGGAACAAGGCGTTCGCCGATCTCGCGCGGCTGGGAACCATGGGCGAGGAAGACGCCGCAACCCAGATCCATGCCGCCGTCGCTCCTCGGTCGGGAGACGTCGTCGTCACGAAGCGGCGCGTGAGCGCATTCGCCGGCAGCGATCTCGACGTCGTCCTGCGATCGCTCGGCGTGGAGTCGCTCGTGCTGACCGGGATCTCCACGAGCGGGGTCGTCCTCTCCACGCTACGGCAGGCGGCCGACCTCGACTTCCGGCTCACCGTTCTTCGGGACGCTTGCGCGGACGCCGATGAAGAGGTTCATCGGGTCCTCCTGGAGAAGATCTTTCCCCGCCAGGCGGATGTGCTCTCGGCGGC
>DATEXK010000085.1:0-2413 GCA_035257065.1 Gaiellaceae bacterium
AAGAACCCACTCACGGCCGCCGGAAGACTGATCGACATCACACTCGAGGCGTGGTCGATCTTCGTTGTCACCACAGTCGCGGGAAGCTTCGCGTCGTTCTTCAGCTCCGGCGATTCGCGTTAACACTCGCCCCGCTGCGGCGACTTATTCAATTCGTCCTGCCCCACGCGGCATCTGCTCGGTCGTGTTCGCGATACGTGGACGTCGATGCTGGTCACGGTTCTGGCCGACGCCGAGGGCGGCGAGGTGCGTTTCGGCGAGCCGCACCTGTGGGGTTCGCAAAGTCGGTTCATGGGCGGAAGCTGTTCGCGCTCGTGTTCTTGGTGGCGAGTGCGAACCGAGCGTACGAACCACTGAGTTTCTCGGTCGCGTGAGGGGAAACCCCGCGGATCGCTCCCGGGCGCATAGCCGCTGCGGGTGATGTCGGCGTGTCGCGGCTGCTGTGGGATCTAGCGCCTCGTCAGCCCCGCTGTTCCGAGCGCGAGGAGGATGAGCGCGATGAGCAAGACGAGAGCTGGAACGAGTGCCGCAGCGTGCCGCTCGAGTCGCTCTCGGGTAGCGGTCAGCCAGTCCACGCTGCGCGCGGCCGCAAGCTGCCGAATCGCGAACACGGCGAGGAGCGGCGCGACGAACACGAGGTTGAACAAGATGATGAGCGCGACCTGCGTCGTCACGGTCTGTCTCGAGGCGGCCACGGCTGCGATCACGGCGAAGTAGGGCAGCGCGGTTGGCAGCTCGACGGCCATGATGCCTGCACCGACGAGGGCCGATGACCGTTGGACGGCCCGCTCGTTCAGGACGATTCGACGGGCAACGCGCTTCCGTCCGAGCCAGAGCCCTCCGGCAAGAACGATGAGAGCGACTCCTGCGTAGACCTCGACCAGGTGCTCCGTGTGCGGATGCGGGGGGTGCAGCAGCAGCGCGTGTGCTGGGCCGAGGACAAGCACGATGCCTGCGGCCGTTGAAACCACGTACACGCCTACGATGAACCCGAGTAGGGCGCGTCCGGCGTTACGGCCGGAGGCGAGATAGAGCGCCGGCACCACGGTCGACGGATTGATCGAGTCCGCGAAACCGACAGAGAGGACGATTCCGAGGAGGGCGAGCATCGTGCGAGCTTGCCAGACGCATGGCCTCGGCTAGGTTCCGCACGTGCGCCCGCGCGTCCTCATCCTCACCGCGAGTGTCGGGGAAGGTCACGACCTTCCCGCGCGAACGCTCGCCGCACAGCTGCGTCTCGAGCGACCCGGCGCCGAAGTCGTGATCGAGGATTGCCTTCCCGCGATGGGCCGAGTCGTTGCCGCCGTCAGCGCAGGCGCACCGAGCATCTTCTTCTACCGGTTCCAATGGCTGTGGGATCTCGGTTTCTGGTTCTTCGCACGGTGTGGCCCGACTCGGCGGTTCACCCAGTACATGCTGACGCGATTGGCGACGCCGGGTGTCCTCCGGCTCGTCGCCAGCGTCGATCCAGCAGTGATCGTGTCGGTCTATCCGAACGTGACGGAGGTGCTCGGGCGACTCCGGGCCACCGGCTCGATCGATGTGCCCGTTGTTGCGGGGATCACAGATCTTGCTGCGCTGCATTACTGGGCGACACCGGGCGCTGACCTCCACCTGATCACACATGCGGAGTCGATACCCGAGCTTCAACAGATCGCCGGGGACAACGCGGTCGTACAGGTGGTTCACGGACTCACTGCGCCGGAATTCCTGGAGCCGCGGGAGAAGGCTAAGGCGCGGAGCGCGCTGGGCCTGCCGCCGACGGGGAAGGTCGTGCTCGTCTCGGGTGGAGGGTGGGGCGTCGGAGACGTCGAAGGCGCCGCTGCCGCAGCTCTCGAGGTGGAAGAGGTCGTGCGCGTGGTTTGTCTGTGTGGACGCAACGAGGATCTCCGCCGCCATCTGCTGCAACGCTTCGGCTCAAACCGGCGCGTTCGCGTCGAGGGCTTCACGACCCAGATGCCCGATTGGCTCGCTGCCGGCGATGCGCTCGTACATTCCACCGGCGGCCTGACGGTCCTGGAGGCGATCATGCTCGGTTGTCCGGCGATCTCGTACGGCTGGGGGCGCGGACACGTTCGAATGAATAATCGGGCCTACCGTCGCTTCGGGCTCGCAGACGTCGTTGCGCATCGTCGCGAACTGCAGGCTGCGCTCACCCGCGTGCTCGAGCGGCCGCGCGATCGTCCGGACGAGTTCTCCGCGCTGCCATCCGCTGCGTCATGCGTCCTCGCGCTGGTGGACGGCAGAGCATGACGGTGCGGGGGACGATCGGCGCTGCCGCCCTGACTGCGATGTGGTGCGCACCGGCGGCGACCCCGGTGGTGCCGCTGCTGGCGGCCCCGTTCGGGATCGAGCTCAGGCTCCGCTCGCAACACGGGATCGCGCTCACCTTCGACGACGGACCGCACCCGCA
>DATEXK010000086.1:0-3119 GCA_035257065.1 Gaiellaceae bacterium
GGGGAGCGATACCCGGGCGATCGATCTCCTGAAGTCCGAGCCGTTGACGAAGAAGGAACGGCGCGAAGCGCTGGCCGATATCGCGCTCGCGATCAAGCAGAAGCACGTGGCGCTCGAGAAGATCGCAGCAGCTGTCAAGCCGGTACCGCCGCCGCCCGCCCCGACGCCTCCACCTGCGCCCACGGTCGGGCCGCTCGGCGCCTGCGTCTTCATCACCAACAACGGCAACACGTCGACGGAGGACGTCAAGGTCAGCGATCCGGGCGGCGCGAAGCTCACGGGCTCGGTGTTGTTCAGCGGACAGGGGCTGAATACGACGAACCAGATCACGCTCGACGCCGGCGGCGGCGCGATCTCGCCGTTCACCGTCGGCGTGTTCGGAACGTCCTCGATCACCGTTACGGTCGCCGGGCCGGGCGGCCAGAATCAGACGCTGACGTTCCCGTTCACCCTCGACGCGGGCAACGACGTCACGGCGACCGACTGCACGACGCACCAGTAGCGCCGCGGCCCGCGACGCAAACGCCCGTGGCATAGGCTTCCCGCGGTGCCCGTGGAGTTCCCCACCGTTCTCGAGCTCGTCGGCGCGACGCCGATCGTCCGCCTCGAGAAGCTCTCGCCTCCGGGCGGCGCGCAGATCCTCGCCAAGCTCGAATATCTGAATCCGGGCGGCTCCGTGAAGGACCGCATTGGACTGCCGATGATCGAGGCGGCGGAGCGCGAGGGGAAGCTGAAGCCGGGCGGCACGATCGTCGAGCCGACGTCGGGCAACACCGGCGTGGGCCTCGCGATCGCCGCGGCGATCAAGGGCTACCGGTGCATCTTCGTGATGCCCGACAAGATGAGCCAGGAGAAGATCGCGCTGCTCCGCGCGTACGGCGCCGAGGTCGTGATCACCCCGACCGCCGTCGAGCACGACTCGCCGGAGAGCTACTACTCCGTGTCCGACCGGCTGGCCGAGGAGATCCCGGGCGGCTTCAAGCCCGACCAGTACTCGAACATGAACAACCCGGATGCGCACTACGAGCACACGGGCCCCGAGATCTGGGAGCAGACCGGGGGCGGCGACATCGACGCGATCGTCATCTCTGTCGGCACCGGCGGCACGATCAGCGGCGTCGGGCGGTACTTCAAGGAGCACAAGCCGGAGGTGCTGATCGTCGGCGCCGATCCCGAGGGATCGGTCTACACGGCACGCAACGAGGGGGACCTTCATCCGTACCTCGTCGAAGGGATCGGCAAGGACACGTGGCCCAAGACGATGGACCCCGACGTCGTCGACGAGTGGGTGCGCGTCAGCGACCGGGAGTCGTTCCGCTGGGCGCGACGTCTCGCACGCGAGGAGGGCCTGCTCGCCGGCGGCTCGGGCGGCACTTCCGTGTACGCGGCCGTGCAGATCGCGAAACGGCTCGGCCCGGGCAAGCGCGTGCTGATGATGATCCCCGACTCCGGCCGCAACTACCTGTCGAAGTTCTACGACGACAACTGGATGCTCGAGCACGGCTTCCTCGAGCGGCAGGCGCCGCTGCCGACCGTCGAAGAGGTACTGCACGCGAAACACGGCGGCGAGCTCCCCAACCTCGTGACGATCTCCGCACACCAGAAGGTGGGCGAAGGGATCGACACGATGCAGCGCTACGGCATCTCCCAGCTTCCCGTCACGCGCGACGGCTCGTGTGAGTCGCTCGCGGACGTGATCGGCTCGCTCCAGGATCGGGCGCTGCTCGAGCGCGTCTTCTCGAACCCGGACGTGCTGCACGAGGACGTTGCCTCGGCGATGCAGCCGCCGCTCGGAGCGGTCGAGACGTCGGCAACGCTCGAGGACGTGTTCGCCACGCTGAGCGGCGGTGCGAACGCGATCGTCGTCTGCCAGGACGGCACACCGATCGGCGTCCTCACACGCAGCGATCTACTCGAGTTCCTCGCGCACCGCCGCTAGCCGCCAAGTATCAATCTGTTACGAGGGCTGGGGGCGGCGCGAGCCGTTCGTCTTCGCGTGCTCGCCGAGCTCGCGTACGGCGAGCAGCGCCTCGCGGACGGAGTCCAGCAGCCTGATCACGAATTCGAGCCGCTGCTGCTCTTCGTCGAGCTCGAGCAGCTCCTGCTTCGCGTCGGACGGAAGCTCCACCTGGGCGGCGAGCTCGAAGGAAAGCTGTGACGCCGTCTCGTCGACCTCGTCCGGCTCGGCGCCGGCCACCGCTGCGAGCGCGCGGAAGGAGCCGACCGCACGCGCGGCTGTGTCAGGGTCGGTCCGGCCGTAGCCGTCGGGCGCCGGTGCGACGATCGCGGTGAGGAACGAACGGCCTCGCGTGAGCCGCTCGACACGGAAGCGTGCGCCACCTTCGACGACGACGTTCAACCGGCCGTCGGCGAACTCCTCGAGCACGTCGATCACCCGGGCGCGCGTGCCGACGTCGCGCACCCCGTCACCGTCCGCGTAGATCACTCCGAACTCCTGCTGTTCGTCGAGACACTCGGCGATCAGCTCCCTGTACCGCGGCTCGAAGATGTGCAGGGGCACGTGCTCGCTCGGCAACAACACGATCCCCAGCGGGAACAGGCCAAGCTCCTCCATCGCTCCAAGGGTACGCCCCGGATCGTTACTCAGCGGTCGGCGAGCGAGATCGACCCGAAGAGCCCGTGCACCGCGAGCTCGGTCGCCCCGAGCCATCGATGCGGGCCGGCAGCGAAGAAGAGGACAGCCTTCGGCCCCGCCATGCCCCCGTTGCCGAACGAGATCCCCCAGAGCCCGTTGACGGTCAACGGCTTGCCGGCACGATCGGGCAGCTGCCCGTCGAACGACCAGCCGTTCGCGCGCCGCACGTACGCGTTGACGCGGCCGCTTCCGAAGTTGCCGACGAGGAGCCGTCCGGCGAAACGGCCGAACCCGCTGGGTGCGAGCGCAAGACCCCACGGCTCGTTGAGCGGGCCCATCCGGTCGACGCGGGCCACGAGCTTGCCGTCGAGGTCGAACTCGTCGACGTACCGCCGGTCGGCGAGTCGTTCCCGTTCACGGGCGCGGGCGACGCGAAGGTCACGAAGACGTGGCGGCCGATCACCTTGATGCCGAACGGCGCGTACCACGAGGGAATCGCGTGATCGACGAACGCCCCGGGTCT
>DATEXK010000087.1:0-2022 GCA_035257065.1 Gaiellaceae bacterium
CGGCGGGCGCGATCGGGGTCGGCGTCGACCGGCCGGGCACGCTTTCCGTCGTGCTCGGGACCTCCGGCGTCGTGTTCGCAGCGTTGCCGGCGTTCGCCCGCGATCCGCAGGGCCGTGTCCACGCGTTCTGTCACGCCGTTCCGGAGGGCTGGCACGCCATGGGCGTAATGCTCTCCGCCGCAGGCTCGCTCGCGTGGCTCCGGCAGCTCCTCGCAGCGCCGTACGACGACCTGCTCGCCGAGGCCGAGCGATGCCCCGCGGGAGTCGAGGGCGCGCTCTTCGCGCCGTACCTCTCGGGCGAGCGCACGCCGCACGCCGATCCGGATGCGCGCGGAGCTTTCACCGGCCTCTCCCTGCGCCATGGCCGGGGCGCGCTCGTGCGCGCGGTGCTGGAGGGCGTCGCTTACGGACTACGCGACTCGCTCGAGCTCCTACGCGAGCTCGACATCGTCCCCGAGGTGGGCCGCATCTCTGGAGGCGGCGCCCGCAGCGCGCTGTGGACGCGAATCGTCGCCTCGACTCTCGGGCTGCCGCTGGAGCGGACGGCGATCGAGGAAGGAGCGGCCTTCGGGGCGGCGCTACTCGGCGGCGTCGCCGCGGGCGCCTTCGCCGACGTGCACGAGGCGGTCTCTGCGTGCGTGCACGTGCGCGAGACCGTCGAGCCGGTCTCCGACTGGGTCGGTGTCTACCGCGACAGATTACGAGCGCTTCCGCATGCTCTATCCCGCGTTGCAGCCGCTCGGCAGATCCGTAGAACGCCGCACGGTCGATCAGCACACATGACGATGCGCGCCGACGTACCGGCCGCGCATGCTGTCGCAGTGAGACGCAAGGTCACGGCGATCCCGGCTGCGGTGCTCGCTGCCGCGCTCCTCGCAGCGTGCGGTTCCACGCAGTCGCAGCCAAAGGTGTACACGAGCCCTGCAGCACCGGGCTACGTCATGCCGGCGGGTCAGCACTTCCAGGGGCGCGGCTCGAAAACCCTCGGCACGATCGTCGTGCACAAGCTCTCAAAGCTCCAGTGGGCGTCCGACGGCGTCGTGTTTCAGCTCCGGGACGCAGCACAGCGAATCAAGGTTCGGACCCAGGAGCACGCCGGCACGCTCACGCTGAGGCCGGGCACCTACAAGAAGGTCGAGGTGCTCGCCTTCGGCAACTGGCTGATCACGATCACTCCCGGCTGACGCGGACGCGGGAGACGCTGCCGGCTGCACGACCAAACCCAGCGGCGCCTGGGTCACCCAGCAGGCACGCCAGCTCACCTGGACCTTCCCCGAGCGAGCGACCCAGCCCAGGGACGGCTAGACATGGAATCCCTCATGTGTGTCTCCTCGTCGTCAAGGTGTGCTCGAGCGAGCGCGCTCAGTCCCCGGCAACAACCGGGTTGGTGATCGAGCCGAGCCCGTCGATCTCGATCGTGATCTCGTCGCCGGGCTGGAGCCAGACCGGTGGCTTGCGGAACGCGCCGACGCCTGCGGGCGTGCCGGTGATGATCAGGTCGCCCGGCTCGAGCGTGATCGCTTGCGAGACGAACGAGATGACATCGGCGACGCCGAAGATCTGATTCGACGTGTTCGAGTCCTGCATCGTCTCGCCGTTCAGGATCGCGCGGATGGGCAGCGCCTGCGGGTCGGGCACCTCGCTCGTCGGGACGAGATCGCCGACGGGCAGGAACGTGTCGAGCGACTTGCCGCGCACCCACTGGCCGTCCGAGAATTGCAGGTCAGGGCCTCACGGGGCGATCCGAGGTCACCGCCCAGCGAGCCGGACGAGACCGAGACCTCGAGCTCTCGCAGCGTCTCCGGCCGGAGCGACGCATTGAGATGGAGATGCAGATGGGCTTTCGGAAGCCGTGCCAGGTCCCGCACGCGTCGAGTTCCTCGCTAGCCGACCTCGACCTTGACGAAGCCGTACGCCTCGAGCGCCGCGAGGATCTCGTGGTGCCCGAACGCCTCTCCCGGTGACGCGAAGCCGACCTTGCGCGGCGGCTGGTGCACGAGATGGTGCGCGGCGAACGCCTGG
>DATEXK010000088.1:0-6380 GCA_035257065.1 Gaiellaceae bacterium
ATCGTCGCCTCCGCCGCCGGGGAGCCGCCGGACGAGCTGCCGGGCGACGCCCGCGAGTGGGTCGAGACGCACGGCGTTCCCGAGGACTCGCTCGTCGAGCTCGCCTGCCGCTCGATGAAGTGCGTCGCCGCGCGCTCGGACGAGTGGCATCAGCGCCTGAACGACCTGCGCTACCGCCTCGGCGACATCGCGGCCGCCTGACCTCCCGATCTCTGACCTCCTGAGCTGGGGTCTACGCTTGCCCGCATGAAGCTCGGACAGGAGCTCGCGCGGCTCGGGCGGCACTCGGTCATCTACGGCCTCGGCGGGCTCGTGTCGCGGATCCTCGCGGTCGTCCTGCTGCCGCTCTACACGAGCTACCTCCCGCCGGGTTCGTTCGGGCGCGTCGAGACCCTCACCGCCGCCTCCGCCGTCGCAGTGATCGTGCTGCGCATGGGCGTCTCGACGGCGTTCTTCCGCTTCTACTTCGACCACAAGGATCCCGCGCGCCGGCTCGTCGTCGTGCGCACGTCGTTCTGGTTCACGATGACGATGGCCACGGTCGGGCTCGTGCTCAGCCTCGTCTTCGCGGGGCCGCTCTCACACGCGATCCCCCACTTCGGAAACCATCCGGAGCTCGTGCGCGCCGCCGCGATCGGCTTCTGGGCGCAGATGAACTACGAGCAGCTGACATCGCTCTTCCGCGTCGAGGAGCGCTCCGTCGCGTTCGCGCTCGCGAGCGTCGCGAACGTGTTGATCACGATCGGCGCGACGATCGTCCTCATCGTCGTTCTCCACAAGGGCGCGCTGGGCCTGCTCGTCGGCAACTTCGTCGGCACGCTCTGCGTGTACCTCGTGCTGGTCGCGTACCGGCGAGAGCAGCTCGGCCTCCAGTTCGACCGCGAGCTGCTGCGAGGAATGCAGAAGTTCGGGCTGCCGCTCGTGCCTTCGGCGCTCGCGCTCTGGGCGATCAACTTCATCGACCGGATCTTCGTCGGCGCGTACAAGAGCCAAGCCGAGGTCGGCGTCTATTCCGCCGCGATCAAGATCGCGTCGGTGATCACGTTCGTGATGTTCGCGTTCCGCACCGCGTGGCCCGCGTTCGCGTACTCGATCGAGGACGATCGCGACGCGAGACACACGTACGCGTTCGTGCTCACGTATCTCCTCGTCATCGCGTCATGGATCGCGCTCGCGCTCGGCGCGCTTGCGCCGTGGATCACCGACGCGATGGTCTCCCACCGCTACCACCGCGCCCAGGAGGCGATCGCGCTGCTCGCGTTCGCCGGCGCCGTCTACGCGGGGTACACCGTGCTCGCGATCGGCAGCGGCCGCGCCCGCCGCACGCAGTTCAACTGGATCGTGTCGGGCTCGGGCGCCGCGCTCAACATCGGCCTGAACTTCTGGCTCGTCCCGCGCTATGGCATGGTCGGTGCGGCGATCGCGACTGCTGCGGCGTATGTCGGTCTCTTCCTCGGGATGACGTGGTACGCGCAGCGCGTGTATCCCGTCTCATACCAGTGGCGCCGCGTCGTCACGGCCGTGGGCGCCGGCGTCGGACTGACCGTCGCCGCGCGCGCCGGACACCTCGGGCTCGCACCGTCGTTCCTGCTGGTGCTCGCGTACCCGCTCGCACTCGCGCTGCTCGGCTTCTACCTCCCGGCTGAGCGCGCGCGGCTGCGGCGTCTCGTGCCGAGCTTCCGCTAACGCAGAGCGAGCAGTGCGGCGACGTCGTCGGGGCTCGGCTCCCACGCGCCGGCCATGACATTCGCGCGCACCTGCTCCGGCTTCGTCGCGCCGGCGATCACCGACGTCACGGCCGGCATCGCGAGCAGGCCGCCGATCGCGACCTCGAGCAGCGACACGCCGCGCTCGTCGGCGAAGTGCTGCAAGGCCTCGAGGCGGTCGAACTGCTCCTCGCTGATCTCGCGCCCGGCCAGCCGTCCCTCGGTCGCCTGCTCGCCGCGCCGGTACTTGCCGGTCAGCAGACCGCTGGCGAGCGGAAAGAACGGCAGCTGCCCGATCCCGAGCCGCGCGCACACCGGCAGGATCTCGTCCTCCGTCTCGCGATTCGCGAAGCTGTAGTGATTCTGCGCCGAGACATACCGCGCGAAGCCACGCGCGCGTGAGATGCGGTCCGCCTCCTCGATCTGCGCCGCGTCGTAGTTCGACGAGCCGACGTAGCGCACCTTGCCCTCGACGACGAGCTCGTTCAGTGTGCCGAGCGTCTCCTCGACCGGTGTGTGGGGATCCGGCTGGTGCATCTGGTAGAGGTCGATCACGTCGGTGCGCAGCCGCTTCAGCGATCCCTCGACCGCCCAGCGGATGTAGCCGGGCGAGCCGCGCGGCACCTCCGGCCCGTCGTCCATCGGCATCCCGAACTTCGTCGCGAGCACGACGCGGTCGCGCCGTCCCTCGAGCACCTCGCCGATGTACGACTCGCTGGTGCCCTGCGAGTAGATGTCAGCCGTGTCGAAGAGCGTAATGCCCTCCTCGAGCGCAGCCTCGATCACGGCGCGCGTTTTCTCGAGATCACAGCGCCCACCGAAGTTGTTCGTGCCGAGGCCGACTACGGTGACCTCCGGGCCTCCCTCGCCCAATTGACGCGTGCGCATGTCCCTGACGCTACCCGCCGACGACGAGACCGTGCGGCAGCGGCCGAGCGTGTACGACGACGAGCGTCTTCGTCGGCCGGGTCAGCGCGACGTAGAGCTGGCGCAGCCCCTGCTCGCCGTCCTCGGCGATCGCGGCGGGCTCGACGACGACGACGTGGTCGAACTCGAGGCCTTTCGCCTGGCGCGGCGTCAGGACCGGCACGAACACCTCGTCGTACGCGTCGCCGCCCGGCGAGGCTCCCACGAGCGAGCGCGGCGCGATCACGGCGATCAGCCCCTCGAGCTCGGCGAGCGCGGCGGCTTCCTGCAGCGCCACCCGCATCACGTCGTCGCCTTCCCCCACCTGCACGAGCCGGGGCAACGCGCCGCCCTGACGATAGGCGAGCGGCGGCTCGACGTCGGGCGCGATCCGCGCGAGCAGCGGCAGCGCGAGCTCCATGATCTCCGCCGGCACGCGGTAGGCGTGCCGCAGCTCCTCGATGGTCACGTCCATGCCCTCGGGGAGATACGGCTCGAGCTCCTGCCAGCCGCGGTAGACGACCGGCCCCGTCGCCTGCGCCACGTCGCCGAGGATCGTGAGCGACCCGCCGAGCGCGCGCCGAGAGATGGTTCGCAGCTGCATCGGCGAGAGATCCTGCGCCTCGTCGACGATCACATGCCCGTACGCGCGCGGCGGCCCGTCGAGCAACGCGCGGGCCTCGTCCAGCAGCGGCAGATCGTGCTCGCTCCACCGGAGGTCGGCGGCACGCTTCGGGCGGTCGCGCAGCAGCAGCTTCTGCTCGCTGCGCTCGAGGATCCCTTGCGCGGCCTCCGCGAGCGCCGAGGGCGAGGTCAGGAGACGGGCGACGAGCTTGTCCGAGCGCACGGGCGGGAGCACACGGTCGACGTACTTCACGAGGAAGCCGCCTTGTTTCAGCACGCGCTCGAGCTCGTCGAAGCTGCGCAGCGCGAGATCCTCGAGCTTCTCGTTGTAGCGCTCGTTGAAGCGGCGCAGCACCGCCATGCGGAACCGCTCGCGCGCGGGGCCGAGCGCGACATCCGACTCGAGGATCCCGTCGAGGAGCTCGGTCACCTCCCGCTCGCGCACCGACACGAAGACGCCGTCGACGTAGAAGACGAGCTCTTCGGGCGCCGGCTGCACCGCGAGCTCGACCGCGTGTTGCACGACCTCGGCGACACGCGTGTCCGCCTTGAGCCGTGCGACGTCGGGCGCCTCCTCGCGCTCGACGACGATCCCGTCGAGCAGCTCGGTGACAGCACGCTGCTCGACCGCGTCCTCGCCGAGTGCAGGGAGCACGTGCGCGACGTAGTCCATGAACATCGGATTCGGGCCGACGACGAGGACTCGACGGAGCTGCTCGCGATGCGTATAGAGGAGCCACGAAGCACGGTGCAATCCCACCGCCGTCTTGCCGGTGCCGGGGCCGCCCTGCACGACGAGCGCGCCCTCGGGCTCGGCCGTGATCAACCGGTACTGGTCGGACTGGATCGTCGCGACGATGTCGCGCATGCGCCCTTCGCGGCGCCGGTCGAGCTCCTCGAGCAGGAAGTCGGAGACCGACGCACCTTCGACCACCGAGCCGTCGAGCGACTCGTCCGAGATGTCGACGATCCGCCGCTTGTCGGTGCGATACCGGCGACGCTGGGTCACGCGCTGCGGATCCGCGGGCGTCGCCGTGTAGAACGGGCGTGCCGCCGGCGCCTGCCAGTTGACGACGACCGGCTCTCGATCGTCGTCGTGCACCCAGCGCCGCCCGACGTAGAGCGGGCGCGACGATCCGTCGAGCGTCAGCCGGCCGAAGCAGAGCCCGTTCTCGGCGTCCTGAAACGTCCGCGTGCGCCGCTTGGCCCAGGCCTCCATCGCGACGGCCGCGAACTCGGTCGCCATCGAGCTCTGCGTCCGGGCAATCGTCGACCGCATGCGGTCGAGACACGCATACGCGTGGTCGACATAGGCCTGTTCGGCTGCGAGCTCGGGGTGCGACATGGGCCGCGAAGGCTAACGACGTAGGATCGGCCCGTGAAGCTCGGCCTCAACCTCGGCTACGCCCCGCCGGGCACGAACCCCGCCGAGCTCGTGCCCGTCGCGCAGGAGGCGGAGCGCCTGGGCTACGACTCCGTGTGGGCGGCAGAGGCATGGGGCACCGACGCGGTCACCGTCCTCTCGTGGCTCGCCGCGCACACGAGCACGATCAAGGTCGGCTCGGCGATCATGCAGATCCCCGGGCGCACGCCGGCCAACACGGCGATGACTGCGGCGACGCTCGACCTCATGTCGGGCGGGCGCTTCATCCTCGGGCTCGGCACCTCCGGGCCCCAGGTCGTCGAAGGCTGGCACGGTCAGCCGTGGGGCAAGCCGCTCGGCAAGACGCGCGAGTACGTCGAGATCGTCCGCACGGCGCTTCGGCGCGAGGTCGTCGAGCACGCAGGCGAGCACTATCGGATCCCGTACGACGGCCCGGGGGCGACCGGCCTGGGGAAGCCGCTGAAGCTGATGCTGCGGCCGCTGCGGGCCGACATCCCGATCTACCTCGCGGCGATCGGCCCGAAGAACGTCGCGCTCGCCGCGGAGATCGCCGACGGCTGGCTGCCGATCTTCGTCGACCCGGAGCGCTTCGACGACGCCTTCGGGCCGAGTCTCGCCGGCGCACCCGAGGGCTTCGAGATCGCGGCAACCGTCAACGTGCTGGTCGGCGACGACGTGCAAGCGCTGCGCGACTTCCTGAAGCCGTATCTCGCTCTCTACGTCGGCGGCATGGGCGCGAAGGGCAAGAACTTCTACAACTCGCTCATGCGGCGCTACGGCTGGGAGGCGGAGGCGGAGCGGATTCAGGAGCTCTACCTCGGCGGCAGCCAGCGTGAGGCGATCGCGGCGGTGCCCGACGAGCTCGTCGACGCGGTCGCGCTCGTCGGCCCGAAGGAGCGGATCCGGGACCGCCTCGAAGCCTGGCGCGAGACACCCGTGACGACGCTCATCGTCGGCTCGCCGCAGCCCGAAGCGCTGCAGGTGCTCGCCGAGCTCGTTCTGTAACGCACGCTCTCCCACTCGATGGGGTAGGTCCCAATGCCTCGAATGGGTGAACTCGTGCAGGACCCCCCAATGGGGGCAGGGACAGCCGGTGGAGAACGCCTACGTTCACCCCAGCTTCACGTGTCCCTCGGCCGCTGCGGCCGTCATGTGAGGTCAAAGCTGAGGGAGAGGGTCATGCGGCAAGACGGCACCAGGTCCAGCGGGAACAGGTCGAACGCGCTCTGGGGCCGAGGCGGCCGCCGGGCCGGCGTCGCCCTCGCAGCGGTTTCGTGCGTGCTCGTCGTGGTCTCGGGCGCAGCAGGCTCACCGGCTGCTCCGCCCAGCGCATCGGCCGCGCAGACCGGGTTGGTCAAGAGCATGTCGTCGCGCATCCACGCCTACATCCCGGCCGCGCTGCTCAGCGCAGCGCAGCAGAACCCGAAGCAGTCGTTCGACGTCATCATCGAGGGCTCCCGGAAGGAGCGCTCCGGCAACTTCTTCAAGCAGGCGTTCCAGGACTCGGCGGCAAACGGCCACAGCGTCGCCACGACGCAGGTCAGGCGCCAGTTCACTGCCATCGACGGCGGACGCGCGACGCTCACCGGCTGGCAGATCCTGGCCCTCGGAATGAGCCGGAACGTGACCGCGATCATGCCGAACGACACCGTGAAGCTTCAAGCCGTCGATCTGCCCGCCTCGAACTCCGAGAAGTGGGCCTGGTCGACGGGCGCGGCTGTCGACTGGACGTCGCAGGCCCTGTCGCTGCAGGCGCCGAC
>DATEXK010000089.1:0-3255 GCA_035257065.1 Gaiellaceae bacterium
GCGCCTTCGAGACGCATCACCGCGGAAACGCCGCAGCAACCCCGCCGTCGACGGTGAGAACGGCGCCCGTCGTTGCGCGAGACCGATCCGAGACGAAGAAAGCGATAGCTTCAGCCACGTCCTTGGGCGTCACCGGAATACCGAGCAGGCTACGCGACGCGTAAAAGCTCTCGAGCTCAGCTTCGGGAAGGCCGTGCGCGGCAGCGCGCGCGCGACGGAGCTCCGGCGACCAGAGAGCAGAGCCGCTGAATACCGCATCCGGATTGACGACATTTGCCCGGACCCCGATCGGGCCGCCTTCGAGCGCGGCAATCCGGGCCAGCTGCACCTGTGCGGCCTTTGAGGCGGAATATGCGCCGAACTCGGCTCCAGGTGCGAACGCGTTCTTCGATGCGACGTATACGAGGCTGCCACCGATACCCTGATTCTCGAAAATCGGCCACACACGCTTCGTGAGTAGGAATTGAGCGGTGGCGTTGACGTGCAAAGCACGGTTCCATTCGGCCTGCGAGAGCGTCTTGAGGGAGCCGAAGGAGGCTACGCCGGCATTCAAAACCACTGCGTCGAGACCTCCGAATCGCTCCACAGCTGTGCGGACCACCTCGTCGACCGCGTCCTCCTGCGTCAGATCTGCCGTAACCGAGATGCTTCGGTCAGGTTCGAGCGACGCGGCAGCATGGTCAAGCTTGGGGCCGTCGATGTCAGCGAGCACGACGTGTGCCCCTCGTTCGAGAAGATCTTCGGCGGCTGACAGACCGATTCCGGAGGCAGCCCCGGTCACGATGACGACACGCCCGTCGAGCTCGGGCGGCTCGCCCCGGCCGGCGAGCTTCTCGAGCTCGAGGGGCCAGTATTCGAAGTCGAGCTGTTCGATCTCGTCGAGCCAGCGAACCGCCCCGAAGGCATCGAGGACGGTCGCGGTGACGTTGTGCGACTCAGCGGCAAGCTCCGCGCGCACACGTGCCTCGCGGGCATTCGAGCCGGAGGTAACGCAGCCGACGCCCGGGATGAGCACCACCGACGGCAACGGAGAACGCATGTTCGGAGTGCGGCCGAGCAGGGAGACGTGCTCGTCGAAGATGCGCCGGCTCTCGCTTTCGAAGCTTTCGAGGGCGGCGTCGATGTTCCCCGGCCGCACGACCGCCGATCGCGCGCCGATGCGCAGGATGTGGTCGGGAGTTGCTCGGCCGGCTTCTGCGACCTGCCGCACATCGTCCCTATCCGACACCGTTCGTTGAAGATCGTCGATATGGAGAACGACGTGTTGCTCGCGGCACAGGCGACCGCGAAGGGTCGTGATCAGAAGCTCGCGGTCGGCGGAGGAGACGGTTGTCTCGACGCTTGCAGCGCGTCGCGTCGTGCGCTTCGCCAAGTATTCGTCGGCCCGACGTACGAGCTCCAGGGTCGCCTCGACGGACTCTTCGTCGGTGTCTCCCCACGTCACGAGTCCGTGGTGCTCGAGGACGAGTGCCGTCCGGTTTCCCGCCTCCTCGGCCGAGCTGAGCGCGAGGGCGAATCCGGGCCGGACGTACGGGACGAATCCGACGTCGTCGCCAAGGGCGGTGGCCACGATCTCTCGGGCGTGCGGTTGATTCGTCAGCGCGCAGATTGAGCTTGCGTGAACATGGTCGACATGGTCGGCGGCCAGGAACGCATGCAAGAGCGTCTCCACCGAGGGGCGTCGCGACCCGGCGCGGGCCACCGCGCGAGAGAGATGTTCGATGACATCGTCGTCGGCCATTGCTGCGTGGGTTTCGAGCGGCAGGAGCGCGTCGAGGTACAGCGGAACGAAGTCGTCGGGTCCGGCGGTTGCCAGGTCGGCTCCGCTCGCCTTGATCCACAGGACGGTGCGCTCTCGTCCCGTTGGATCCACGATGGTGGTCTTCGTCGAGGTATTCCCGCCGCCGTGCATGACTAGATCTCGCCGTGCTCCAAGCCTGCGTGAGCGCGATACCAAGGCGTCGGGCGCTTGCAATCGCTGCGCTGAGAGGTGCTGCTCAGCCACAGCGGTCTCGCGAGAGTAGAGGCTCCAGCGGGTTTTCAGCTCGCGCGGCGCGACAGGCGAGCAGCCGGCGAGGAGTGGAGCCTGCCCGCTGCCACGCCAAGGCTTCGCTGTAGAAGTCGACCCACGGTTGCTGGGCGAACGCCGCTGCATCGTGATACTTCCGGGCGGCCAGCGAGAACTTCCCGACTGACTCGGCGATCGACGCCTGCGCAGCGCGCGCCTCTTCGCTCCACGGATCCAGCTTCGCCGCAGTCGCCGCATGCGACCACGCTGCTTCGGGGTTCGTGGCCTGCAGCTTTCGGGCAGTATCGACCTGCCGGCTTGCGAGATACGGAGCCGCGATCGCCGCGCCGGACACGAGGATGATCGCGAAGATCAGCGTCGTTGCCGACGCCCCTCTGACTCGCGCGCCACCTGCGCAGGCGGCTCCGACGATGACGAGCGCGGGAACGACGAGGCCTGGAAACGACCACGTCCAGTCGTACGACGCCTGCAGGAGGACGATCGAGATGACGCCACCGGCGACCCCGCCGACGCCGCGCGCGGCCCGCGAGGCTCCACGGTAGGCGAGGACGACGAACGCGAGAAACCACCCGAGGCCGAGGATGCCCAATTCCGAAAGGAGCTCCAGCTCGAGGCTGTGTGGTTGGAGGATGTAGAGACTCTCCAAGCGTCGCTTTTCCGTCCAGCGCAATGCGAAGCTCGCCGGTCCTTCGCCCAAGAGCGGATGCGCTGCGACAGCGCCGGCGGCCACGCTCCACGCCTCAAGCCGTCCGTTGAACGAAAGCGACACGAGGCGAGTCGAACCCGGCGCAGCCGTGGGGGGCGCGTCGCTCGTCAGCTGCGACCACGCTGAACTGACTCGTGGCTCGACGGTCACGCCCCCGAAGATCCCAAGGACGGAGATCGCCAGGATTGCCGTCGCCGCCAACACACGTCGATTCGGCATTGGCATGCGGATCTGGGCAAGGATGCCGGCCGCCGCTGCCGCCGCAAAAGCGAGGACGACGTACACGCGGATTGCGTGCTCGGCGTCGCCTGCGAAGAGCGCTGCGTCGACATGGCGAAGCGGTACGACAAGCGCCCCGGCGCCTGCCAGGGTCAGCACCGCTGTTGTCGTGACTCGAACGTTGCGGGTCCAGACAATCTGGACCAGCACCCCCACGACGAGTGCGAGCAAGCCTCCTCGGGATTCAGTCAGCAACACGCCGGCGCTCAGCAGGACGGCTCCTGCAGCTCCGGCCGCGCGC